>JAAZNB010000536.1 GCA_012798515.1 Chloroflexota bacterium | reverse complement strand
GAGGCGTGGGCGCTCCAGGGCCAGGTACGGCTGATCCGCTCGGTCAATGACCTGAACGACCACCTGGACCTGTGGCGCCAGGATCGTACGCCGGGCCTGGTGTTGCTCATGGAGAGCGCCGACCCGATCGTGCGCCTCGGCGACCTGGCGCAGTGGCGCCGCCGCGGGCTGCGCATGATTGGATTGACCTACGGCGACACGCAGTATGGCGCGGGAGTGGCCGGGGGCAGCCCACAGGTGAAACCAGAAGGCCTGACGCCGGCGGGAGTGGCGCTGCTGGAAAACATGGCCGGGCAGGGGTTGATCTGGGACGTCTCACACCTGACTGAAGCGGGTATGTGGCAGGGGCTGGCCCTGGGCTACCCGCGCGTGTGCGCCTCGCATGCCAACGCCCGCGCCCTGACGCCGACCAACCGCCAGTTGAGCGACGAGCTGATCCAGGCCCTGGCGCAGCGCGGCGGGGTGATCGGCCTGGTGCTGTACAATGCATTTCTGGACTGGCGCTGGCGCCAGGATAAATCCATGCCCATCACTTTGCAAGACCACCTGCGCCGTCAGGCGCAGCATATCGCCGGGGTGGGCGGATGGCAGTGCGTGGGCATCGGTTCGGACCTGGACGGTGGATTAGGGTGGGAAGAAAGCCCGCAGGAGATCGATACGGTCGCGGATTTGTACAAAATTGGGGCGGTGGTTCCGGAAGAAGCGCGTCAGGGGGTATTGAGTACCCACTGGTTGAATTTCCTGCGCGCTTCGCTGCCGGAGCGGGATTAATGGCTTTTACTCGTCGCCGGCGGCCTCGGGCTGGTACTCGATGTGTTCCACTCGCAGCCGGCACACACCGTCGGGAGTCTGCCAGGTGAAGGTATCGCCTACCCGGTAGCCCAGCATGGCCATGCCAATGGGCGCCAGTACGGTGATCTTGCCGCTGGCTACGTCGCCTTCCTCCGGGTAGACCAGGGTGAAGACCATTTCTTCGCCGCTGTCCAGGTCGAGCAGCGCCACGCGGGAGTGCATGGTGACCAGGTCAGAGGGCGCCTGCTCTTTGGGGATGATCCTGGCGCGTTCCAGCTCGTCGATGAGCTGCCCCAGGGCCGGGCTGTCGCGATAGCCGTTGTATCTGGATTTTTCGATCATGGCTTTTAAATTTTCCGCATCAGCGGTGGTGATGGAAATAGCAGTATCCATGTAGAAAACCTCCTTGCGCCTGCAGGCGGCAGCCTGTCTCGAAAAACAGGACTGCCGCCCTATCGGCAGGGTGAAAGTTAAGAAGATGGACTGGAAGCAGCGGGGAGAATTGGGTGGGCCGGGGCGCTTCCGGGTTAGATGGACGGCCGCATCCGGTACTCGTCCGGCACGGGGAAGCCCCCTTCCCAGACCACCTGGCGGAAGTCATCCGGCGAAGTGTTACCCTCCGAGTTGATCAGCAGCACCTGAGTGTCTGGGCCCAGGTCGAGCCGGGCGCGCAGCTCAGCTGCGCGGCTGTATTCCATCAAGAACATGAGCGCGCCCAGGGTAACTGCGCCCGATTCGCCCGAAACGATAAAAGGGTCGTCTTTAAGCGGGACGGCATAGACGCGCATGCCTTTGGCGGCCACGTAGTCGGGACAGGCGGCGAACACGTCGGCGCAGTCGTGCAAGACCTGCCAGGCCAACGGGTTGGGGTCGCCGCAGGCCAGGCCGGCCATGATGGTGTCCAGGTCGCCGCCAACGCTGTGCGGCCGGCCGTCGCCCGCCAGGGCCGATTGGTACAGGCAGGCGGCCTTGGTGGGTTCGACCACCACCGAGAGCGGCCGCCGGCTGCCGGCCAGGTTGTGGTAGAAACCAAGGGTGGCCGCGGCCAGCGAGCCCACACCGGCCTGAACGAAAACGTGGGTGGGGCCGCTCAATCCCTGCCCGGCCAGCTGTTCCTGGGCTTCGCTGAGTAAGGTCTGGTAGCCTTGCATCACCCAGCGAGGGATGTCCTCGTAACCGGGCCAGGCGGTGTCGGAGATCACCTCCCAGCCGTTGGCCTGGGCGTCGTGATAGACCTGGCGTACGGCGTCGTCGTAGTTGCCGTCCACCACCACCACCCGGGCGCCGTTGTTCTCGATGTTGCGGATGCGGGCCAGGGAAGTGAGCTTGTGCACATAGATGACCGATTTGAAGCCCATTTGCGTCGCCGACCAGGCCACGCCGCGCCCGTGGTTGCCATCTGTGGCGGCGGCAAAGACGATATCGCCCAGCTGTTGGCGCAG
>JAAZNB010000535.1 GCA_012798515.1 Chloroflexota bacterium | reverse complement strand
GCCCCCAGGCGCAGCTGTAACTCCGCCGTGGCCCGCAAGATGGTCAGGGGCGTGCGCAGCTCGTGACTGGCGTTGGAAACGAAGGCCTGCTGCTGGTCCCAGGCCCGCTGCGCCGGGCCGATGGTGCGCCCGGAGATCCACCAGCCGCCCAGGCCGAGGAAAACGAACACCGCTCCCCCCAGCAGGCTGAGCCCCACCAGGAAAAAGCCAAAGACGCGGTCCTGGTCGTTGAGCAGCCGCCCGGCCTGGAAGACCGCCGGACCGGACGGATTTTGCGTGCGGTAGGTCAACAACCGCAGCCGGGAGCCGTTGGCAAGGCGCACCGTGCGCCAGTCCCGGCCATCCTCCAGCGCGGCGCGGGCCGCTTCAGCGTCCGGCGTGAAGGCCAGCGTGCCGGACAGATAAGCCGTGTCTACCTGCCCCTCCGCCGACAGGGGCAGCACGAAGACGGAGGCCAGCTGGGCGTCATAATCGGCGTCCCAGGCGCCGTCTTCCCCCTCATGTTCCTCGGCTTCGCCATCGTGATCGCGCCCGCCGGGGCGCAAGGGCAGGCTGAAAGTATGCGACGTGCCCGCCGCCAGCCAATCCTCCTGGGCCCGGAGCAGGTCCGCCGGCACACTCAGCCCGTACTGCTGGAAGGCCTGCGCCATGCGGTACTGCAACGCCAGGTCGGTGGTATAGCGAAAATAATAATTCAACAGCACAAAAGACCCGGCCACCACGGCGGCCACCAGGCCCAGGGCGGCCAGGGCATACAGCACGGCCAGCTGCCAGCGCAAGCGTTTAAGCATCGTCGGCCTTCAGGAAATAGCCCACGCCGCGTTTGGTCTGGATGGGATCCTTGCGCCCGGACTGGTTGACCTTGCCGCGCAGGTAAGAGACGTACACGTCGACCATGGTGGCCTGCACCTGGCTGTCGTACGACCAGACGTAATCCAGGATGTTCTGGCGGGTGAGCACCTGGCCTGGATGGCGCATGAAGTACTCCAGCAGGTTCCATTCCGTCTTCGACAGGTCCAGGGGCTGCTCGCCGCGCCGGGCGGTATGGCTCTTCAAGTCCATCACCAGGCTGCCCACGCGCAGTTCCTGGGCGCTGGCCGAGGCCTGGTTCACCCGCCGGGCCAGGGCGTACACGCGGGCGATGAGTTCGTCGAAGGCAAAGGGCTTGCCCAGGTAATCGTCCGCGCCGTGGTACAGCCCGGCCACGCGGTCCTCCACCTGCGTGCGGGCGGTGAGCATCAGGATTCCCAACGTCAGGCGCGCCGAACGGAGGGCCTCACACACGGCCAACCCGTCCCGGCCGGGCAGCATCCAGTCTACGATGGCCACTTCGTACGTGCCGCGCAGCGCCAGGTCGACGCCCGTATCCCCGTCGTGGGCCACGTCCACGCTCATATTTTCGGTCTCCAGCATCTTCTGGATCAACCGGGCCAGTTTCCGATCATCTTCGATCAACAAGACGCGCATGTTTCCGATCCTGTGGCCTTGCTTGGAATGAAACGCCCGTGTGGGCATATCCATAGTGTAGCGCGGAATCATTGGAAAAAGATTGGAAAATTGGGGCGGGCATTTCAAGGCGATTCCAATCTTCCCCGGGTATGCTCAAACAGATGCAACCACCCGGGCCCGGGGCCGGTTACCCCGACCAGCGGGCCAGGGATGCGCACAATAGAAGGAGACAGATTTCCATGAACAAAACAGCCATTGTTATTGCCGCCGTCCTGACGGCGTTGATCTTGCTCAGCGCCGGCGGAGTATTCTATGCCGTCCGCGCCGCCACGGGCACCACCGCCGCCGCTACCACCGTCACCGACCCGGCAACGCCCAGCCCGGCGCCCCTGACCAGCCAGCGCGAAGCGGCCTACCAGGCCCAGATCCAGGCCGCCAACCAGCGCCTGGTCGAAGCCCAGGCCACCGAACAGGCCCTGCAGGCCCAGGTTGACAGCCTGCAGCAGGCCCTCCAGGGAGCGCCCTCCGGCTCGGTGTGGGCCGGCGGTGAGGCCGAACACCTGGAGCACGGCGAGCGGTTCGACGAACACAACCTGTTCAGCCTGTTTGGCGAACGGGATGACGACTAGGCCGGGCGCAGAAAGGCAGGCAATACGATGAAACGGACCAACCCACCGGGTAAAAACCGGCGCAGCCTGCGCTGGATCATCACGGCCGGCTCGATCGCGGCCACCCTGGGCTTCTGGGGCCTGCTCTCGCAGGGCCAGGCGGCCGCGGCCGTGGACCCCAACGCCGCCGCCTCGGGCGCTGCGCCCGGCCTGGCCGGCGAGCCGGCCATCCCCACCCTGGTACCCCGCCTGCAGGCCAACGCCAGCAGCAACAGCTCCGTGACCAGCGGTCTGACGCGGCGCTTTGCACCCATCACCATCACCCGCTCCTCCCGCTGAGGCTCGCCATGACGCTTTACGAAAATCGTTTCCACGCCATGGGCTGCCACATGCTGGCCGCGCTCGACAAGGCCAATCCCTGGGCTGCCGACCCGCTGGAAGATGTCCCTGCCTGGTTCGAGACCTGGGAGCAGCACCTGAGCCGCTTCCGGGTGGACAGCGAGCTGTCCCGCCTCAACCGTTCCGGCGGGCGCCCCTTCCCGGCCAGTCCCGTCCTGTGGGACGTGTTCCAGGCCGCCCTGGCGGCCGGCCGGCGCAGCCAGGGCTGGGTAACGCCCACCATCTACGACGCCCTGCTGGACAGCGGTTACGACCGCTCATTCGAAACCGGCCTGGCCGTCGTGGGCGCCCCACCCCAGGCCCTGGCCAGCCCGGCCCCGCCCCTGGAGGCCATCCAGGCAGACCCGCGCCGGCAGACCCTGCGCCTGCCGGCGGGGACCCACCTGGATTTCGGCGGGGTGGCCAAGGGCTGGGCCGCCGGGCAGGCGCTGCAGCGGTTACAGGCCGCCGGCCCGGCCCTGGTGGACGCCGGCGGTGACGTCGCCGTGGGCGCTCGCCGCCTGGATGGCTCTGCCTGGCCGGTGGGGGTCGGTGACCCATTCCACCCCGGCGATTATGGAGAGGTATTGATGCTGTCTGACTGTGGCGTGGCCACTTCGGGGCGCGATTACCGCCGCTGGCTGCGGGATGGCGTCTGGCAGCACCACCTGATCGACCCACACACCGGGCAGCCGGCGCGCACCCAGGTGATCAGCGCCACGGTGATCGCCCCGGACGTGGTCGCGGCCGAGGTGGCCGCCAAGGTAGTCTTGCTGCGCGGCGCCGGCCCCGGCCTGGAGTGGCTGGAAAGCCAGCCCGACCACGCCGGCATGCTGATCCTGGAAGACGGCCGGCACGTCTACAGCCGGCACTTCGCAGAATGGATGGAGAGAGAAATATGAATCACCCGGACGTTCTTTCGACCGCCCGCGAGCCGCAGGCGCCCCAGGCGGGCGCCCAGTTCTTGCCGCCGGCGCTGCTGGCCGCCAGCCTGCTGGCCGGCACGGCCCTCAGCCTGCTCGTCCTGCCGGGCTGGCTCACCGGCCTGGCCCGCTCACTGCAAGGGGAACAACCCACGGTCTTCTGGCTGCTGTCGCGCGCCAGCGCCCTGGTCTCCTTTGGCCTGCTGTGGCTCTCCATGGCCTTGGGCCTGCTCATCACCGGCAAGACGGCCCGCCTGTGGCCGGGCAGCGCCACAACCTTCGACCTGCACGAGCACACCAGCCTGCTGGGCCTGATCTTTGGCCTGCTGCACGCCCTGCTGCTCTTGGGCGACCAGTACATTCACTTCGACGCCGTGCAAATCGTGCTGCCCTTTGCCAGCCTAGGCTACCGCCCGCTGGCGGTCGGCCTGGGCCAGCTGGCCCTGTATGCCTGGGCCATGGTGCACGTTTCCTTTTACCTGCGCCGCCAGATGGGCCAGCCTGCCTGGCGGGCCCTGCACGCGGTCAGTTTTGCCGTCTTTGTCCTGGCCCTGTTCCACGGCGTGACCGCCGGGACGGACGCCGGCGCCCTGGGCGGGATCTACTGGCTGGCCGGCGGCAGCCTGCTCTTCCTGCTGGTCTACCGCCTGCTGGTCATGCTCTTCCCCGCCCCGCGCAAAGAGCCGCGCCGCACGGCCTGAGACCGGCCGGCGCGGGGACGGTTAAAAAAAGCCGGCCGGTGAGCCTGGGTTCAGGCTCACCGGCCGGCTGGATGCTCCTCTCGGGCGCGGTCTACTGGCTGCTGCGGGTGAAGATGCGCTCGAACTCGGCGGTGTACTGCCCGGCCACCTGCGGATCGTGCACGATCATCACGTTCTCGTCGTTGCGCGACTCGGCGCTGGCGCTGTAGTTGTACGAACCCAGCTCCACCACCTGCCCGTCTACCACGATCACCTTGTGGTGCATCAGCCCGCTGAGCGTATCCCGGTAGACCGGGATGCCGGCCTGGCGCAGGCGCTCGAACTCGGTGCCCTGGTTGGACTCGATCTGGTTGTCCTCCATCACCCCGCGCACGCGCACGCCGGCCTGGGCCCGGGCGATCATGGCATCGGCCAGCTCGTCCGCGGTGAACGAATAGGCCAGGAAGTCGATGCTGCTCTGGGCGCCCGCCACCAGCGCCACCAGGTGCTGCAAAACGCCGTCGTCGGGCGAGAAATACACCTCCACCTGGCGCCCGTTGAGGTTGACGCTGGGATAAGGCGTATCGCCGGCCACGCTGTTCGAGCCAAAATGGTCGTCGACGAACATTTCTTCGAACTCGTGGGTGTAATCCTGGGCAATCTGCGTGGAGAACAGCTGCACCATGTTGTTGTGGTC
>JAAZNB010000074.1 GCA_012798515.1 Chloroflexota bacterium | reverse complement strand
CTCAGCATCGGGGCTATCGCCCGCCAGGTGGGCTTCAAAGACCAGACCTACTTCAGCCGGGTGTTCAAGCAGCAAATGGGGCTTTCTCCCCAGGCTTACCGTGAGGCGCCCGAGGAACTCAAAACGAACAAAGGATAATTTTCTCGATGGAATTCACCATGCAAGCGATTGGGGTCATCCATACCCCCTTTCAAGACAAAGCCGGAATGCCCATCCAATCTGCCCGCTCTGACGTCGCCGGGACGGTCGAGGTCTTTCCCCCTTACCTGGAAGGGCTGGATGGGATCGAAGAATTTTCACATTGTTACCTGTTATATGGGTTACACCGTTCAGATGCGTGTACAGCGTTGAAGGTGCGCCCCTTCCTCGACGATAAGCTGCACGGCGTGTTTGCGACTCGTTATCCGGTGCGCCCCAACCCCCTGGGAATCTCGGTGGTGCGGCTGGCCGGCCGCAGAGAGAACATGTTGGATTTTACCGGCGCCGACATGCTGGATGGCACGCCACTGCTGGATATCAAGCCCTACATCCCGGAGTTCGATATATTCACGGTCGAGAAGACCGGCTGGTACCGGGCACGCAAATATTCGTGAGCGGCCCGGGGACGGCATCATGCGCGGTGGGTTTCACTCGCCGGCCGGAGACAGCCGGGCCCCGGCGTTCTTGAGTTGCGTCTGTCGCTCCCAGACGCGTTTCCCGGCCACCACCATCCCCACGGCCACTATGGAGATGCCCACGTATTGGATAGGGAACATCAACGCCATCAGGATCAAGGCGATGAACGGTTTGGGTAAGACGATGGCCGTCAGGGCCGCCATGGCGCCGAGGGCGGCTACGGAGGCGGGGAAAGCCGGGACCAGTGCGTGGAAGGCTAACCCGAGAGCCGCGCTGGCGAACATGATGGGTAGGAATTGTCCCCCTTTCCAACCGCTGGCCAACAGCAGGTTGGTCAGCAACAGGCGCGCCAGGGCGGTCAGAAACAGGACCGCAAACCCTAACTCTGCTGCCTGGTCGTAGGCCGGTTGCAGCTGGTGCTGGCCCGAAAACAACACCAGGGGCAGGGCGAGGGCGGTCACCCCCAGGGTGACCCCGCTCAACACCCCGCGCAAGACCGGGCGGCGGTGCAATGGCGCCATCCAGCGTTTGGTCCAGGTTTGGAAAAACAAAAAGAGGACCCCTCCGGCGACCCCGAGGAGACCGGCCGGAACACTCCACAGCAGGTCGCTCCACTGGAAGGGCTGGGCGAGCTGCAAGAACCCGTCGCTGTACAAACCGCCCAGCAGGCGGACGAAGGCGAAGGCGCCACATACCAGGGCGATCAGGTTCGGCCAGCTGCGCAGCAGGTTTACCAGGCGGCTGCCCGGGCCAGAGGGGCGCGGCAGGTCGAAACGCCGCCGCAGGGATTGGATGGCGTCGCCGGCCCAGGTGCTGAGGCCACCTAACAGGTCGATGATGGCGGCTTCGGGGCCCAGGCTGGCGCCGAAGATCAGGGAGACCGAGGCGGTGACGATGCCCTGGGGCAGGTGGGTATAGTCCAGCCGGCGGGTCTGGCGGATGGTGTCGATGGCTTCGTACAACAGTTTGGGGTGGTCGCCCAGGTAGCGCTGGCACAGGCCGATGAGCAGTCCACCGGCGCTGCACAGCAGCAAGGCTTCCCAGGGCAGCCCCCCGGCCAGGACGTCCCAGAGGATTTTTTGCGAGCGGTCGATAAAATGGAGGAAGCCGGCCGACAAGGCTCCTACCAGGCAGCCGAGGAAAGCGGCAGCCAGGGCCAGTAACAATAATCGGGATAATTTTTTCATGACAGACCTGACGTTACTTTGCCTGGTTCAACGTTTGCCGGCCGCTCCACAGGGACAGGACGAGCATGACAATGGCCAGGGGCAGGATGACCTGGTTGCCGATCGCCCCGGGCGGGGTGTGAGCAAAACTGACCGGGCGCATATGCCCGACCAGCACACGCAGTAGCGTCTCCAGGATGAGCAGGAGATACATAAACGGCACCAGGGAGCGGTAGCGAAAAGCCACCACCAGCTGGATGAGGGCGTAGATCAACTGGGCGCTGCCCCAGAGGGCAAAAGCAAAGACGATCCCGCCGGCGCCTTCCACCGTCAGGTCCATCCCGGCGATACTGCCTGCTCCGCCATCGGGGGCGAGCAGGTGGATGCAGCTGCGCACGGTGCTAACCAGGGCCAGCAGGGTGAAAACGTAAACGGGTAATTTCATTCCCCGGAGGGTGTTGTCCACGTTGGGAGGTAGCAACCGGTTAACAATAGGGTTCACATTAAACATCCGTTCTGTGATAAAATATACATTGTATAAATTATACACAGTATAGTTTATCCGTCAAGTAGACAGATCCTTTTCCGTGTGGACAGTCCGTAGCAGTACAAAGGATAGGACGCCATGCCACGACCGAAGAAAACCCCAGCACAGATCCAGGCCACGCGTGAGTGGATCCTGGATACAGCCTATGCCATCCTGCAGGAGTCGGGCCCGCAGGCGCTCACGTCTCGGGCGATTGCCGAGCGCATGGGGGTGGCGCACATGTCCCTGTATACCTACTTTCAGAACCAGGCAGAAATTCTGCGCGCCCTCATCGAGCAGGAGCAAACCAGGGTTCGGGCCAGCCTGCAGGCCATTGCCCGGCGCGCCGAGGACGGGGATATCACCTGTGTCTTGGAGGAAGTGCTGGCCTTTATCATCCGGTATGCCCGCGAAAACCCCAACCTGTACCGCCTGGCGTGGGTCACGCCGGAGGCCGGGGGAGCCAGCCTGGAGCAGAGCCGGCAGCGCATGCTGGGAAATGTCGAGCAGCTGGCCTCTCTGTTGCAGATTGGGATGCAGCGCGGCGTTTTCGAGCCGCGTGACGCCTTCCTGGCGGCCGGCACGGTGCTGGGTATGGTCAACATGCCCTTCATCCTGTTCCATAGCGGCCGCATGGCCGATGTGGCCCTGCGCGAGCGCATGGTGACAGAAGTGTGCAGCGCGGCAATGGGTTACCTGCGCAAAAAATGAGCCCTGTATCCCCGCGGGAATGATGCGGTCGAAGAACTACCGCACTCTACAAGTTAACGCATAGGGGCGGCATTCCCTTTTAACCCAGTGCTTTGCCGGAGCGCAGAGCACAACGCCAGGAACGTAATCATCATTTTTTTAGCAGGTCGGGCTTTCATTACAACGCCCCGCTAGGGGTGCGCCCGACCGAACACGGCTGGCCAGGGGTGCCGGCTTACCCGCTCCGCCTCGGGCATACCCCGATGATCCCCCCGGAATGACCGATGACCGTGAAAGTCGGCTTTCGCTCTCGACCCGGGCCAACCACAGGCGCGTCCTCATCCTTCCCCCAGAAAAACCAACCCACCTGGCCCAACCGCTCTAGCCGACCTACGCCAGGCGCCCTGGCCACCCCGCGCCAGAAGGTCGATATTCACCGCGCCGCTCCCCGGCCGCAGAGCGGCCCAAGACCGCCCCGCGCAGAGCGCTGGGGCGAGGAAGACCAGGCGTGAAAGTAATCATCATTTTTTTAGCAGGTCGGGCTTCCAAAGTGCCTCGATAGGGGTGCGCCCGACCGAACACGGCTGGCCTGGGGCGCCGGCTTACCCGCTCCATTTCGGGCACCCCCCCCAGAGATCCGCTCAGGAGGCGGCATTTCTTTAAAGAAAGACGCCCTGGACCGGGCGTCTGGAAATACGTCTATGGGTTGTGAAGATGGCCCGGCTTTAGCCCGGCCCCTGTAAGTAAGTGGCCAGGTCCATCACCGGGTGGCCGGGGGCCGCAGCGCGCAGGGCGGGGAGCGCCATGGGGCTGGTGGTGACCAGCACTTCGGCTCCGCTGCGTTGGAAGGCCCCCAGGAT
This sequence comes from Chloroflexota bacterium, assembly GCA_012798515.1. Taxonomy (GTDB): domain Bacteria; phylum Chloroflexota; class Anaerolineae; order Anaerolineales; family Anaerolineaceae; genus JAAZNB01. Next base: position 8,202 of record JAAZNB010000074.1, on the reverse strand, counting down.
ACGCTTCTGTATCCACAGGCGAGGGTCCGGTTCGAGGCCGAACACTTCGCCGTCGGGATAACTCATCTCCCGGAAGGTCAGCTCATCGCGTTTGCCGGAAACCTGGGCGCCGGCTTTTTCGAGCAGCGCCTGCCCGGCGCCGCCTCCCATGCGGTAGGATTCGCAGGCACTCTGCACCAGGAAGACCTTGCGCGGTGCGGCCCCCGGCAGCCCGTGGATGGCATCGACCAACGCTTCGGCCAGGGTCAGGACCGGCGCCTCCAGGCGCACACCGGCCTGGGCCGGGTAGACCTCACGCAGCAGGTAGGCGCTGTAAGGGTTGAGAGCCACCACTTTGGCCGGTTGGATGGCGGCCAGCTCCCCGGCCAGGCGCCGTGCGGCAGCCACGAAGTCGTCCTGTTGGCCGTACTGGTACCATTCCCCACCCGGATAGACTGCATCGGCCAGGACGACGTTCAGCTTACCGGCGCTTTGGAGCAGCTGCAGGGCAGCCAGGGCCATCGCGGGGGCGTAATGCAGTGTGGCCGCATCAACGTAGAGCAGCAGCGGTGGTGAGCTGTGCTCCCCACTTGGGAGGGCAGATTTGAGCGCCGCCAGTTGTTCGGAAACGCCGGGGTAGGGAGAGCCGGTTGCCTGTACCCGCTGAGACCAGGCTTGCAGTCCCGAGGGGGCATATTGGGCGCTGGCCTGGCGGGCCCAACGGACCACCGGCGTCACGTCGTTGGGCCGGTCGACGTACAGGCAGCCTTCCAGGCAGGCGCCGCAATCGATGCAGTCCAGCAGGGCACGCGACAGGTCCGCGTCAACCGGCAGCCCCTGGCGGTGGACCTCCAGGGCCAGCATGGCCAGGCGGGAGGGATAGGCGCTCATGCGGTGGGTGGCTTCCACCACCGGGCAGGCGGATACACATTGATCATGGCACACCGCGCACACGGTGGCGGTGTGATGTAGAGATTCGTTCATGGTGTTCATTTTTCGATTCCTAAGGCCCCCGGGTTGAGGATGTGGTTGGGATCCAGGGCGTGCTTCAATTCGACGAGCAGGTCCCACCCGCCTTCGCCGTGTTCCATTTTCATCCAGGCGCTCTTGGTCCTTCCCACGCCGTGGTGGTGAGAGATGGTGCCGCCGGCCGCCAGGCAGGCTTCCATGGTGGCTTTCAGGCATTGCTGGTAGAGCTCGCTCCCGGCCTGGGGCGTATTGGGGCCGGAATCGGCGTAGAAGATCACATAGGCCGAGCATTCGTTATCGTAGATGTGCGAGAAATGGACGTGAACGGCCTGGGAGAGGGGCTCCAGCGCCGCCCGGGCTGTGCGCCACAGGGTCTCGATGTCTTCCCAGGGGGCGGCGATTTCGAGGGAATCGCCCACGCTGCCGGGTTTCTGGTTGAAACGCAGCATACCGGAGGTGTCGAAGCGATAGTGATACCAGTCCAGGGCCACGTCAACCGCTTGGAAGGTTGCCCCGTTTTCTGCCAGGATCTCGCCGGCGCGGGCGGCCTGCCACGCTACCAGCCCGGCCGGCCCTTCGAAGGCCAGGAATAACAGGGCATGGTTGTGGGGCAGCCCAAATTTCTTGATGCGCGCCGCGGCTTCCGCTTCATCATACAGGCGCACCAGCGCCGGGCGCACGTCCTCCTGGATCAGGTGGCGGATGGCTTGCAGGCCCGCGGGGGTGCCGGCAAACGTGCAGCACAGCCATTGGCGTTTCTCCGGCAGGGGGAAGATCTTCAGGGTGGCCTGGGTGACGATGCCAAAGGCGCCTTCTGAGCCGATCATCAACCCTTCCAGATGGGGGCCCACCGAGCGGCGGGGGATGGGTTTGACGTGTAGGATCTCGCCGTTGGGCAGGACGGCTTCCAGGCCGACGAGGATATCTTCCATCTTGCCATACCGGCCCGAGAAGGTGCCGATGGCGGCGGTGGCTACGTAACCACCGATGGTGGCCGAATTCATGGACTGCGGGAAATGCCCGCAGGTAAAGCCCTGCTGGTTCAAGATCTCTTCCAGGTGCCGGCCGATGACGCCGGCGCCGGCGGTGACCGTGCGATTGGTGGAATTGACGCGGACCTGGTCGAAGCGTTTCAGGTCAATGATGAGGCTGCCGCCCAGGGAGGTGCCTTCGGCGATGCCCGAGCCGCCGCCGTAGGGGACTAAAGGGGTCCCGGTCTGGTTGGCGTAGGCAAGGATTTGCTGGATCTCCTGGATACTGGCCGGTTGTACGATGGCGTCCGGGGCGTGAGAGTAGTCTCCCATTTGGAAGCGCTTGAATTCCAGCGGATTGACCGTGCGGCTGTAGATGGCGCGGGCCGCAGCGTCGCTGTAGACGTACTCCTCGCCCACGATGGATTTGAGCCGGTCGAGGTCGTGGGTGGAAATGCGGGTGGTGGGTGTGATCATAGCATGGTACCTGTCTTTCTATTCGATAAATCGCAGCACGAAATACAGAGGATGTAGATACATCTTCCTGTGAGGTCGGTTTACTTTTTGTTATGGAATTATGCGATGCTTGAAACGATGGTCAGGCGGTTACGGCGGGCTGGCCGGATGCGTAAGTCATGATCAGCTCTTCACTGGCTGCTTTGCGGCTGACCTCGCCGGCCAGCCTGCCTTCGTGCATCACGTAGATGCGGTCGCTGATGCCCAGGATCTCGGGCAGTTCGGAGGAGACCATCAGGATGCCCACCCCTTGTTCGGCCAGGGCCAGCATCAGGTTGTACACCTCGGCCTTGGCCCGCACGTCGATGCCACGCGTGGGCTCGTCGACGATCAGCACCTTGGGTTGTTTGGCCAGCCACTTGGCGATGACCACTTTTTGCTGGTTTCCACCGGAAAGAGAGACGGCCGGGGTGGCGACGGACGGGCAGCGGATGTCCAGTTTGGCGCGGTAGGTCTCGGCCAGGTCGTTTTCTTTGCGCGCCTGGATGAATTGGAAGCGCGACAGAGACAGCAAGTTAGGCAGAGAAATGTTGTTGCGCACCGGCATGCCCAGCACCAACCCCTGGGATTTACGGTCTTCGGGGACCAACACGACCCCGGCATGGATGGCCTCACCCGGGGTGGTGAAATTGTAGGGATGATTGTCCACCAGGACCACACCGTCTGTGCGCCGGTCGGCGCCAAACAGCGCCCGTACAAACTCGGTCCGGCCCGAGCCGACCAGGCCAAACAACCCGACGATCTCACCGGCCTGGATGTGCAGACTGATGCCGGTAAAACCGGCCCCGGACAGGCCGCGAGTCTCCAGCAGGGGCTGTCCCTGGGGCAGCTCGGGCCGCTGGTACTGGTGCTGCACGGCGCGCCCGACCATGCTGAGGATGATCTTCTCCTCGGTCAGGCCGGCCGTGTCGGCCGTGGTCACCCAGGCCCCATCGCGCAAGACGGTGATGCGGTCGGCGGTCTGGAAGATCTCGACCAGCCGGTGGGTGATGAAGATGATCGAGATGCCGTCTTGCTTGAGGGACTGCATGACCTGGAAGAGCGTCTGCGCCTCACTTTTGGTGAGCGCCGCGGTGGGCTCGTCGAAGACGATCAGCCGGGCAGACATAGACAGCGCTTTGGCGATCTCGACGATCTGGCACTGTGCCGGAGAGAGGTCTTTCACCAGGGTGCGGGGAGACAGGTTGGCGTTGAAGCGTGCCAGGGCCGCCTGGGCCTTTTCGTACAATTGATTCCAATCGACGAAGGGACCGCGCCTGGGCAGACGCCCGCAGAAGATGTTCTCGGCCACGCTTAATTCTTTGCTGAGGCTGGATTCCTGGTAGATCATCACAATTCCCCGGCGCAAGGCGTCGGCCGGGTGGTGAATTTCGACTTCCTGGTCGTCGAAATAGATCTTACCGGCGTCACGCTGGTAGGCTCCGCTGAGAATTTTCATCAGGGTGCTCTTCCCGGCTCCGTTCTCGCCCACCAGGGCGTGGATTTCACCGGCGCGGATCTGCAAGGAGACGTTGTTGAGCGCCTGGACGCCCGGGAAGGCCTTGGAAATCTGGGACATTTCCAGCCGGTATGGAACAGAAGATTCACTCATGCCTGGGTCCTTTCCCGGATTAGCGTGATTTGCGGCCGAACTGGTCCATCAGAATGGCGAACAGGATGATCAGACCCTTTACGACATACTGGAAGTACGGGTTGACGTGCAGCAGGTTCAACCCATTGCTGATCATCCCCAGGATCAAGACGCCGGCCAGCGTCCCGGGGACGGACCCGACGCCGCCGCTCATGCTGGCGCCGCCGATCAGTACGGCGCCCACGGCGGTGAACTCGTCACCGACCCCGGCCGTCGGCTGGGCCGAGGCAACCCGCCCGATCATGACCAACCCGGCCAGGGCAGACAGGAGGGCCGAAATCACGTAGGCGGTGATGATCCGCCGGTTGGCAGGGATGCCGGAGAGGCGCGCCGCCTCCAGGTTGCCACCGATGGCGTACAACTCACGGCCGAAGGCGGTATAGCGCAGGACGATGTGGATGACCAACATCATCAGCACGGCGACGATGACCAGCATAGGAATACCGGCCACGTCTGCGTTGCCCAGGAAGCGCATCTCTTCCGGAAAGCCGATCACCGGGCGGCCGTTGGTGTAGAGCAGGGTGAGGCCCTGGGCGATCATCATCATGGCCAGGGTGACGATCACGTCCAGGGATTTACCCCGCGTGACCAGAAAGCCGTTGAGCAACCCCCACAGGACGGCAAATCCAAACCCCATAAGCAAGGCCGGCACCACTCCGAACTGGATCGACCAGCCGGCGAACAGCGCCCCGGTCAACCCGGAAAAAGCCCCGATGGTCAGGTCGACTTTTCCCGTGGTCACTGTGGTGAGGAGACCGACCGAGATGATGGCCAGCGTGGCCACCTGGCGCAAGACGTTGGACAGGTTCTGAAAGGTCATGAAGCGGTCGGAAAGCAAGGTCAGCGCCATGCCAAAGATTACCAGAATGATGTAGATACCGAAACGTTCCCAGATGAACCAGTAGGATTTCCGCCCGGTTCCCACCTGGTTGGGGGTGGTGCTGTTGTTCTCAAGTTTCTCAGAAGTCGTCATATAGATCCTCTTTGCTCGTAGGGCTTGCTCCGTGCTCACAAGTACAAATCATGCACCCAGGGCGGGGTAAAAAGAGCTTATTTTCCGGTGTTCACACTTACACGATTCCAGGATGCTTGCTCTCGAGGGACGTTCTCGAAAAGTCGTCCCTTTGGGTGTTTTTGTGGAGTTTTGCCCCCACAAAAACACCCAAAAACAACCAGCGGGGCGGGCAATCCTGGTGATTGCCCTGGATAAGGTACTTTCCTAAATGACGATGTGCATGATAAGATTCAGTTTAGGGGAAAGGGGCAAGGGCAACTTTTCCTGGCAAAGGGTCTCGCTGCCCTGCCTCTTCCTCTTCCTCTCGAAATTCTCCAGAGATTACTTCAAGAACTGGTCGATGTTGTCACTGGTGACAAAGGTCATGTCGGTGCTGATCAGTTTTTCTACCTGTTTCCCATCCTGCATGTCCACGACAGCCTGACCGGCAATCTGTCCCAACTGGTCCGAGTAGAGCTCCCAGCTGGCCGTCAACTGGCCGGCTTTGATGGCCTCAGGTCCACCGCCGTACATGCCCATACCGATGGTGATGACCTGGTCGAGCTGGCCGGCTTTCTCCAGCGCCTGGACCGCGCCCAGGATGATGGCATCGGCGTGTGACCAGATGCATTGGACGTCCGGATTGGCGGAGAGCATGTCTTCGGTCGCGGCCAGGGCTTTGGTGGTGTCCCAGTCGGTGGGTTTGTCGAACACAACGCTCATGTCAGGGTACTGGGCGATGGCATCGTTGAAGCCCTGGGCGCGTTCGCGCGCCACGGAGGTGCCGGCCTGCCCTTCCAACTGGGCAACCTCGCCTTTTTCACCCATCTGCTGGGCGCAGTATTCACCGGCGTCGAACCCGGCTTTGTAGTTGTCGAAACCGACGTGCACGGCCACATCGCCACCACCCGCCGCGCGGTCGATGGTGATCACCGGGACGTTGGCAGCATTGGCGGCTTCGATGGCGGGCACGATACCGGCCTCATCCACCGGGTTGACGACCAGGTAGTCGACGTTCTGGGTCAGCAGGTCTTCGATATCGGCAACTTGCTTGGCGATCTTGTTCTGCGAATCAACGATGATCACCTTCCCACCGGCCTCTTCGATGGTCTTCTGGACGGATTCGCTCCAGCCGATCTGCAGATCATCGATCAGGCCGGCGGCGGAGTAACCCACGACGAAGGCCGTGGCGTCGCCAGAGTCGGCCGGCGCGGCAGCTTCGGTGGGGGCAGCCGGCGCTTCCGTGTCAGCCGGTGCGGCGGGGGCCTCGGTTGCCGGGGGCGGGGTGGGGGCCTGGCAGGCTGCCAGTACCATGCTCAAGACCAGGAGCGTGATGAGAACGATCTTTTTCGCAATCTTCATTTCATCCTCCAATAGAACTGAATGGTTCGTAGTTGAAAACACAAAATCAGCAAGATCCATTGGTACTCCAAGTGCAGGTTGATAGTTTTTACGATCACCTCCTTTGGTTGGGGTCTCAGATTACTCCCAATGGGGGAATTTACCGGCGGCGGCCTGGGCCTGGGTCAGAAAGGCAAAGGACGCCGGGTCGCGCATGAAGGCGGCCCAGACCGGTTGGTGGGGATAATCCGGGGCGAAGCTGGTGCCCTCCAGATCCTGTAACCATTGGATCTCCGGGCGCTCGGGATAGCAGGGATTGGGGAGAAATTCCAGCTCGTCGGGTTGTTGGCCGGCGAGCACGTAATAGGCCAGGCCACGGCGGTTGCGGGTCATGGCGTAATCGGGTTTGAAATCTTTGCCATACAGGCCGGCCATCAGAGCCGGCTCACCGGTAGGGTTGATCAGGCAATGGGCGTAGTTCGGCGGAATGGTGATGACGAATCCGGGCGTCATCTCGACGATGACGTAATCCATGACCTGTTCGGGGTCATTCCCGGAGCGGCGCTGCAGCGCCAGCAGCAGTTTCCCGTACAGCTGGGTATAGACTTCGGGGTAACCCAGGTGGGTGCCGGGGATGGGGGGGTGATAATGCCCGGTGGTCTTGATGAACTCCCGACCGATCTGGGCCGGAGGAAGCAGTACCAGGCTGTAGGTGAGCGCATAGTGTTCCAGGGCCGCGCGGCCTTGTTCGGGGACATCCTGCAAGATGTCCATCATGTAGGCCGGCCGGTCGGCATGGAGCTGCTGCGGGTAACAGACCACGTCGGCCAGGTCGCGGCCCAGGCGAGTCGAGCGCGTGAAGACCAGCCCGTCTCCGCTGGTCACAGCCAGGGTGGAGGGATCAAACTCTAATGAAAACCCTGCATATTCGGTCAGATCGGCCATATATTTCTCCTATGGATTAACTCTGATGTCGTTGAATACCATCGCGGCAGCCCCATACATGCCGGAAAGGTCTCCCAACTCGGCTACGACCAGCTCCACCTGGCGGTTCTGGGGGGGGAAGGCGCGCTGCTGGATAACCCGGCGCGCCGGGTCGAGCAGCAGGTCGCCGGCCAGGGAGATCCCACCGCCGATGACCACGCGGGTGGGGGAGATCACGTCGACCAGGTTGGTCAGCCCAATCCCCAATCCGTGCCCAACCCGGGAGTACACCTGCCGGGCAGCCTGGTCGCCCGCCTCGGCCAGCTGGAACACGCGGCGCGGGTCGAGGCTCTCGGGATCCTGGCGGAAGTGCTGCCCCAGCTGGCTGTCTGGGAAGGCCTGGGCCACTTCTCGGGCCGTGGTAATGACCCCTTGTTTGGCGGCAAAGGTTTCCAGGCAGCCGTGATTGCCGCAGCCCGAACACACCCGGGGACTGCTCTCGTCGATAATGATGTGGCCGATGCCGCCGGCCCAACCCAGGCCGCCGATCATATAGCGGCCGCCGGCGAAGATGCCGGCGCCGATCCCGGTGGAGACGGTCACGTAGACGAAGTCGGGGATGCCCTGGCCGGCTCCATAGTAGGCTTCCCCGAAAGCCGCCGCCGGGGTATCCAGGGTGAAGTAGTACGGCAGCCGGATCTCCTGTGACAGGCGATTTTTGAGGTTATAGCCGATCCATTGAGGTGAAAGGTGGGCTGTTGCAGTGACGTCGCCGCCGGCGGTGATGAAGGCCGCGATGGAGATGCCCACCCCTGCCAGGTCCTGAACCGGGACGGCGGCTTCCTGGCACAACTGGCGCTGTAAGGCAAACAGGTGCT
>JAAZNB010000534.1 GCA_012798515.1 Chloroflexota bacterium | reverse complement strand
CGGCGTACGGAGCGGGTGTGGCCGGGAAATTGCCGCCTTTCCACGCGCGCCTGCTGATATAATTACCCGATTGCCAGCGCCTTCCAGTGCAAATTACGGCAGTATCCAGAAATACCATGCAAACCAACCAGACCCCCCTGACCCTTTCCACGCCGGCGGCGAGTGATTCCAAGTTACGCCTGAAAGGCGACCTGCTCCTGCTGCTGACCGCCATCATCTGGGGCAGCGCCTTCGTCGTGCAGCGCGTGGCGGCGCCTTCGGCCGGTGTGTTCCTGTTCAACGGTACCCGCTTCTTGCTGGCGGCCATCGTCCTTCTGCCCCTGACGCGCCTGCAATGGAAATTGAACCGCCAGCAGCTCGGCTGGGCGGCGCTGGCCGGGACGCTCCTGTTCGTCGCCAGCGCCCTGCAGCAGGCCGGGCTGATGACCACCTCGGCCGGCAACGCCGGCTTCATCACCGGGCTGTACGTGGTCATCGTGCCCCTGCTGATGGTGGTGTTGTGGAAAGAGCGCCTGCGCTGGAACGCCTGGGTGGCGGCCGTGCTGGCCGCCGTGGGCATCTTCTACCTGAGCGCCGGCGGGAGCTTGCAGCTGGCCAGGGGCGACGCCCTGGAGCTGGTGGGCGCCTTCGTATGGGCCCTGCACGTCATGCTGCTGGGACGGGTGGCCAAACGCGTGAACCTGGTACAGTTCTCCGCCGCCCAATTCTTGGCCTGTGGCCTGCTGCACCTGTCGGCCGGCTTCCTGCTGGAGCAGGCCCGCTGGCAGGCCATCCTCGATTCGGGTTGGGCCATCGCTTACACCGGCATCTTCTCGGTGGGCGTGGGCTTCACCCTGCAGGTCTTTGGCCAGCGCTACGCTCCCCCCAACGACGCCGCCCTGATCCTCAGCCTGGAGGCGGTGTGCGCCGCCCTGGGTGGGTTCATCTTCCTGGAGGAGCGGTTCGTCGGCGTCCAATGGCTGGGCTGTTTCCTGGTCCTGGCGGCCATCCTCCTGGCCCAGCTGCCCCCCGATTTCCGGTTTCCCTGGCGGGCCAATCGTTGATAGAATAGGTTAACCGCGCTACAGCCGCCGCGGGACGGTTTGAGAACCACCCCAATACCCAAGGACAGCTGTGCCATGGATTTTTTAACCCGTTCGCTCACCCAGGTTAAATGGGAACAGTCGCAGTGCCGGGCTGAGGAAGGCATCTTTTTCGGCAACAACCGCGCTCTGCTGCTGGGCAAGATCGAGGACGACCCGGACCATTTCCATTACGAAGTGTGCCAGCACACGTCGCTGCCCGTACTGATGACCGCCCAGCCCCAGGACTGGGCCGAACTGATGGAGTGCGCCGGCTGCCGCATCGAACAGGACGGCATGCTGGTGACGGCCGGCCAGGGCAACGGCGAGGGGGATGGATACATCGCCGTCAGCCGCAAGGACGACAACTGGCTGGTATGGCTCATTCACATCAACGACGCCGAAGACATGATCGAGCTCAGCGTGGAAGGCAAGACCATCCACGCCCTCTCGCAGCATTATCCCATTGCCTACGAATGGACCATTGCCATCGACGACCCCGAATCCATCCGCGCCGAGCGCGTGCGCATGTAGAGCGGCGGACGCCCCAACCCGTGGATGCACGCTCCCCGGCCGGGAAATTCCCCTCCAAATCCACCCGGGCGGGGGATGGCGAATGGGATAAAATTCAACCCTGGGCCACCGCCCTCAACCCTGCCTGACAAGGAGCCTGAATCACCATGCAAATGCAGCACGTCTCCATCTTCGCCAAAGACCTGGAAAAGATGAAAGATTTCTTCATGACCTATTTCCCGGGCCGGTTACAGCCGAAATACAGCAGCCCCCGCCGGCCGTTCGAATCGTACACCATCCTGTACGACGCCGGCCCCAACCTGGACCTGATGTGGGAGCCGGACCTGCCCGAGACGCTCGACCCGCCCGGGGGGATCAGCAGCGGGTACAGCCACCTGGCCTTCTCCGTGGGCTCCCGGGAAGCGGTGGATGCCCTGGGCGCCCGCCTGCGCCAGGATGGCTACGAGATCGTAGACGGCCCGCGCACCACCGGGCAGGGCGAATACGTGTGCAACGTGCTCGACCCGGAGGGCAACAAGGTGGAATTTACCATCTGATGGGAAAAGACGTACCTTTCTGGAAGCGCAAGCGCCTGGAGCAGATGTCGCAGGCCGAGTGGGAATCGCTGTGCGATGGCTGCGGGCGCTGCTGCCTGTTCAAGCTGCAGGACGAAGATACGCAGGAGGTGTTCTACACCAACGTGGTGTGCCGCCTGCTGGACACGCATACCTGCCGCTGCACGCAATACGAAGAGCGCACCCGGCTGGTGCCCACCTGCCTGGTGGTCACCCCGGCGCGCTCGCGGGAGCTGAAGTGGATGCCCGAGACCTGCGCCTATCGCCTGCTGGCCGAGGGCAAAGACCTGCCCGGCTGGCACCCGCTGGTCTCCGGCAACGCCAACAGCGTGCACCGCGCCGGCATCTCGGTGCAGGGCAAGACCCTCTCCGAAGACGAGGT
>JAAZNB010000073.1 GCA_012798515.1 Chloroflexota bacterium | reverse complement strand
GCCGCCAGGCAGTTGGACACGTTGAACGCCCCAATCAGGCGGCTGTGGACAGGCTGCTCGAACCCCGGCCCGGCAGCCACGAAACTGACCCCATCCGGGCCGTAACGAGCCTGGCGGGCGCACAGGTCAGCCTCCCCGGCCAGGCTGTAAGTCGTCTGGGCCACCCGGGTAATGGAGTGCAGGTATTCGTAGGCCTGGTCATCCCGGTTGAGGACGGCCAGGCGAGGATTGCCCCGTGGTTTGACGGCCGTCTCGGCCAGGCTGGTAAACAGGCGCCCCTTGCTCTCCCGATAAGCCGCATAGGAACCGTGATAATCGAGATGCTCGTGGGTAATATTGGTCACCACACCGATGTCGAACTCACAGCCGGTGACGCGGTGTTGGGCCAGACCGTGCGAGGTAGATTCCAGGACCACGTGGGTCAACCCGGCCTGTACCATCAGGTGCAGGTAACGCTGGATATCCGGGGCTTCCGGGGTGGTGACGTGGAAACCGGTATCCACCACCTCGTCCCCAATCAAAGCACTGACGGTGGAGACCATGCCTGCTTTGTAGCCGGCCTGGCGTAGAATCGCATAGATCAGGCTGGAAGTGGTCGTCTTGCCATCCGTGCCGGTCACCCCGATCACGGTAAGCTTGCGTGCCGGGAAATCGTACAACGCGGCCGAGAGAAACGCCAGGGCCGGGCGGGTATCCTCGACCTGGACGTATGGCACGCCCGGGGCCAGCCCTACCCGGGAACCGACCACGGCCACCGCCCCCCGTGAAACTGCGTCGGGAATGAAGCGGTGCCCGTCCTGATTGTTCCCTACCAGGGCCACGAAACACGTCCCCGGCGTGACCTGGCGTGAGTCGAAAGCAATGTTATCAACCGCAACGTCCGGCAGGTCGCCGGAGACATGCACCGCGATAGGAACCTGCGCCAGTAAATGCTGTAGCGTAACCATCTTATCCTGGGAATAAAAGAAGGCTTTGCCAGAAGTCCTCTCCTGACAAAGTCCTCTTTACTAGATGAGAGTAATCGATTACAGGCTTTGTCGCAGGGTCTGCAACTGCCCGGACACCGAGCCGTCGATCACGCGATCCCCTGTGCGTACGATCAAGCCACCCAGGATGGAAGGATCGACCCGGAAGCTCACCGTCGCGCCGCTGCTCAGGTCGTTGAGCAGTTCGTGTTTGATCACTTCCTGCTCATCGGGGGTCAACGGCAAAGCGCTGGTGATTTCCGCCGCAGCGCCGCTGATCTCGTGCCCATCCAGAACGACCAGCTTTCCATCACGGACGCCGGAGAAGAACTCCTGCAACAGCTGGTGCTGGCGTTTTTCGTCTTGGGTGAGCGCATCACCGATTAGTTTCTGTGCAGCCGCCATTGCCAGGGTTACCACCTGGCTGCGCAGATCGGCCAGCATGACGTTCCGTTCTTGCTGCAGCTCGCCCATGGACTGCTCGCGGGCGCGAGCGATCTCTGCGTCGGCCGCGTTGCGCACTTCACGTGCAGCTGCCTCAGCCCGGTCGGTTGCCTCGCGCACCACCTCATTGGCCTTGATCTGGGCGTCGGTAATGATCTTGCTGGCTTCCGTTTCTGCGTTGGCGCGCGCCTCGCCGGCGACACGGGCATCTTCCAGGCCCTGTGCGACCATCTGGCGGCGTTTATCTAGCTGGCCCAATAAGGGTTTGTACACCCAGGCCCGCAACACCACAAACAAAACCCCAAAGTTTAAAATCTGAACGATTAAATAACCGAGGTTAATTCCTAAGGCTTCCAAGGTTATACTCCTTTTCTCGGGCTGGCATTATAGGACGAACAGCATCAAGAATGCGATCACCAGACAATAGATCGCAATAGCCTCCGAGAAGGCGATGCCCAGGATCATGTTGGTCAAAAGCGTACCGTATGTGTCAGGGTTACGCGCCATGCCCTGCAAGGCTCCCTGAACACTCAAACCGATCCCAATACCAGCCCCCAGGGCACCAATCATTGATAAACCTGCGCCTATAAACTTGGCCGCTTGAATGATATCGCCTGTCATCGAAGTTTAATCCTCCTCTTTCAAATGATTCAGCCGGTTTTATTACCCGGTAAGATTATGTACTAGATCGAACCACAATTAGATTATCCGGCGTGTTCGCCTTCTGCATGCTCTTCAGCATGGCCCTGTGTGGCCTGGGTCATAAATACCAGAGTAAGCATACCGAACACAAAGGCCTGGATCAGGCCAATGAAGAACTCAAACAACAATACGAAAGATTGAGCAAAGACCGGTACCAGGCTGCCTACTAGAAAGAGGAGTACCGCGCCGGCAAAGATATTTCCAAACAACCGGAAGGAGAACGATAAGAGCTTGGAGAGCTCCGAGATCAGCTCCAGAATGCTGACCAGGAAGTCCATCGCCCCAAAGAACGGTTTGTTGAACAAAGATAGGGTGTTAAAGAAGCGGCTAAAATATCCGATCCCCTGGGTCTGGATGCCGATCACCTGGGTCATCAAGACGGAGATGATGGCCAGGGCAATGGTGAAGTTCAAGTCAGTCGAGAGCACGCGTACCCAGGGCACGACCATGCTGCCCCCTTCAACTTCTCCCTCACCTTGGATTATTGCCATGATTCCCGGCACGATCTGCTGGGTTGCATAGCCGGTTTCTTCGTGATGCAGGGAACCAATCGAGTCCACGCCGGGGATAAGTTCAAGCCAGTTGGCCAACAATACCACCAGCACAAATGTGGCAAACCATGGGAATATTTTCCGCGCATAACGGCCTGCTGTAGATTCCGCCAGGCCGTATAGGACTTCCATCAAATATTCGATTGCGCCGGCGATACCGGTTGGGACCAACTGTCCCCCCCGTGTAGCCTGCCGGACCGCAAAAGCGATTGCCAGTATGATTACGTCCAGAATCAGCATGGCTACCAGGGTATTGGTCAGGTAAAAGTCACCAATAACCGGTAGCGTAAATAATGGTGCGGACGAAATCACCTCCGGCGCTACCTGGATGTGAGGTCTAACTGGTGGGTAAATACTTGCGAATACTGCTCCAAGAATTATGAACAACAACACGAACCACCGGTGTACGCCCCAGCGCCATTTACGAGTTTTCTCCAAAGTCCGTTACCTCCTTTGCTGCTTTGTTTTTTGGATCGCCGGGTTGGATCTTTAAACGTGCTACTGCGCTCCGAACGACGGCTAACATAACCAAAATTGATATCGGCACGCTTGCAATAACCAGGACAAACGTCATGATTGGGCGAGTTTGAAATTGGCTGTCCAACCAGAGACCAGCTAATACAGCAGCCAGGACTATGACAAGAGTTAAACACCCTACCTGTCCGGCGACGACCGCCAACGTCATATTTTTTAAATATGTCTTGGGGTCTGTTTTTTCAGGTTTACCAGAAATCATATGACGTAATTATAAATGATATAAAAATGGACGTCAATTCCAGGCGAAAATCGCACCGGCTGCTGCCGTAGACCAATCGAATGCCGGGGCAATGAGGGTGCCAAAGACCAGAATGGCAGCGATACACAACGCCAGGGCAATTCCCCGCGCCACAGGCACAGCAATGGATTGTTCATCTCCTTCCGAACGGTCGAGATACACGACCTTGAGCACCGTGAGGTAGTAATACAACGCCACCACAGAATTCAGCAGGCCAACCAGCGCCAGCCACCACAAACCAGACTCGACGGCGGCTTTGAACACCAGCAGTTTACCGATGAATCCGGCGAAGGGGGGAATGCCGCCCAAGGACAGCACACCCACCAGCAACAGCAGCGCCAGCGTGGGGGAACGGCGGCTCAACCCGGCGTAGGCAGGCAGCTCGTCTGACCCCAGGGTCTTGCCCACGATCTCGATGATGCCAAACACGGCCAGGTTTGTGGCCAGGTAGGTCAACAGGTAATAAATGGTACCGCTCGTGCCGTCCACCGAATGGGCCGCCACACCGATCAAGATGTAGCCGGCCTGGGCAATAGACGAATAGGCAAACAGGCGTTTGATGTTGCGCTGTGCCAGGGCCAGGAAATTGCCCACCAGCATGCTGGCGATGGAAAGCATGGCGATAAACACTACCCACACCTGGGATGAATCCGGCAGGACGGTTTGCAGGAAGCGCATCAACACCGCAAAACCCGCCGCTTTCGAAGCCGTGGAGAGAAAACCGGCCACCGGCGTCGGGGCGCCTTCGTAAACGTCTGGAGCCCAGAAGTGGAACGGCGCGGCGGAGATCTTGAACCCGAAACCGGTCAGGATCAGGGCCGCTACCAACAGCATCACGGCCGGGGAGACGCCCCCCTGGCGGATGGCTGCGGCAATCTGTTCGAAATGGGTGGATCCGCTCAACCCGTACAACAGGCTGAAGCCATACAGCATCACCGTGGAGGTAAAGGCGCCGTACAGGAAGTATTTCAAGCCCGACTCGACCGATTTCTGGCTCCCGGTGAGGAACCCGGCCATGATATACAACGGGATCGAGGTGGTCTCAATGGCCAGGTACAGCGTGATCAGGTTGGCCGAAGCCGCCATGAGGCTCATGCCCAACACGCTGACCAGCATCAAAGCATAGAACTCACCCCGTTCGCTCAACACGTCGGATTGTGCCGAATACAGGGCGGTAATCATTGCCCCGGTCAAGAAGATCATGCGGAATACGAACCACAGGTTGTCCCAGCGCAGCATTCCGCCCCAGATCAAGACCGGTTCTAGCGGCGGGCGTGAGAGCGTGGACGCCAGGGCCAAAATAGCCGCCAGGCCGATGGCAGTCACCCACCCCAGGCGCGCGCCCCCCTGGCGGCCGCGCCACAGGACATCCAAGAATAACACCAGGCCGGCGAGGAGCACCAGGGCAATTTCGGGCAAAATAGCGACCAACATCGTTGTGACTTCTGCCGTCATACGCTATTTCCCTCCCAACAGGAGCAGGATATGATCGACGCCGGATTGGATCATTGGTACCATTAACACCGGGAACCATCCCAGACCAATCATGAGCACACCCAATAAAGCAATGGAAATTTTATCACGCAGGGAGACGTCGCCCACCTGCCCAACCAGCGCCGCCGGCATGTCCCCAAAGAAAACCCGGCGCACAACCAACAAGATATAGCCCGCCGTCACTACAATGGCCACGGCGCATACGATGGCCACCAGCGGGGCGACCTGCCAGATCCCCATGAAAATGGGAAATTCGGCGGTGAAACCGGAAAAACCGGGCATGCCCATGGATACCAGGCCGCCGATGATGAATCCCACCGCCGCCCAGGGCATCACCCGGAACAAGCCACCCAATTGAGCGATGTCGCGCGTGTGCGCCCGGTCATACACCATGCCGACCACAGCAAAGAACAGGCCGGTCATGATACCGTGAGAAAACATCTGCAAGCCGGCGCCCAACAGCCCCTGGGGCGATAGCGTGGCAAAACCGATCAATACCAGGCCCATATGAGAAACCGAAGAAAAACCGAT
>JAAZNB010000533.1 GCA_012798515.1 Chloroflexota bacterium | reverse complement strand
TGCAGGATGAACCGCGTCTGCTGCTGGCAGACTTCTTGCGAGATCCGCATAACTACGTTTCCATTTTCCGTGCTATCGCCAACGGCGCAGCCACACCGAAGGAGATTGCGCGCTTCTCCGGATTGGATGAGAAGCACGTCCCGCAATATTTGCATGTGCTCACCGATACCGGGTTTATCGCCCGCCGGGTTCCAGTCACGCAGCCGCCTTCCTCCCGCCTGGGGAGGCACTTTATCACCGATCCTTTTCTGCGCTTCTACTACCGGTTCCTGGCCCGGCGGCAGTCGCAGCTGGCGCTCGGGGTAGATGAGCAAGCGCTGGAAGAAATCAAACGCCACCTGCTCGACTTCATCGGCACCTATACCTGGGAAGAGCTGTGCCAGGAATGGCTGCTGCGCGCTAGCGGACACGCACGCCTGCCCTTCCTGCCGGATCAGGTAGGTGGGGCCTGGACGCGGAAAGCTCAGGTGGATGTGGTGGGTATTAATTCCATGGAGAAAACATTGATCCTGGGAGAATGCAAATGGAGCCCGAAGCCCATGGACCGGGATGTTGTAGACACCTTGATGCAAAAGACAGCCGAGTTCGTCCTGGCCGGAGGGCGCTGGCGGGTGCATTACCTGGGGTTTGCCCGCGGTGGATGGTCGCCTGAGGCCCAGGCCTTGGCCAAGGCTTTTGGGAAAACGAAAGTGCAAGGGGAGAATTGGACTGCCACCGGTCTGTCTTTGCTGGACCTATCCCAGGTAGACCAGGATTTACGCGAGTGGAGTGAAAGCAAAGACAATGAGGGGGAGATATCCTTCTAGAGACGGGAGAGATGATCTAATTGCGTTTCCTCAAAGACAATCGGTCGTGCTTATGGTGTAAGTAGGCTGCGTACCGTCTGTTGGGCGGCAATATCGCTGCTATCGTCGCGGACATTGCCGGGAAAATCGAATCATCCAGTCCGTCGTGCCTGACGCTATCGTTCCCCAGACCGGGGTTGCCCAACTGCGTGCCCTGACGCCCTGAGTAATTCGCCGTAATTTTACAGGGCTTCTTGATCTCTGCCAAAGGTGGTTTGTTGAGGGGGTAATCTCGGGCTTTTTGGCAAAAAATCTTTCGACGTATTACTCGGTCTTCCGGCTCCGGCGCAGCACTTCCTGGTAAGCCTTTTCGCCCAGCAGGTAGCGCAGCTCGGGTTCGAAGGTCTCTGCCAGGGGGATGGGGCGCTCTGCGGGGCGCAGGCAGCTCCCCGGCTCTTCGAGCATCAAATCGGTCGCATCCAGGGTGATGCGGCCGTTTTCGTCGATATCCAGGGGGTGCAGGATACAGTAGTAAGGCTTGAAACGCCAGGGATGTTCCCCGGCCGCATCTGCGGCCACCTGCAGGGCGCATTTGGCGTCGGAACGCAGGAATACACAGGCCGTGCCGCCGTAGTGTTCCGGCGCGTCGAGGACGGCGCTGTGCACCACCACCCCGCTCAAGCTGTGCTCATCTTCGTCCCGGCGCTCGTCGAACCACTGGGACGGGTCTTGCAGCCCGGGGGGCATGTGCGCCTGGATCCGGCCGGCGTTGCGCAGGATGTCCTGCGCTTCTTTAACATCGATCCATACGCCGTGCAGGCAGCAGGCGGCCCGGCATTCCGACAGGTTGCAGCGCTGCACCGGCTCGGCGCAAAACAGACGGGGGTTGACGCGGTCAAACATGGCAAACATTTTATCACGAATGGATATCGTTTTAAGGTACAATCAAAGCACGAGTACCCCCACTTAACCCCTAAATGATACAAGGAGAGCGTAGAATGGCTGCGTGGAAAATACTGCTCACAGATGGTCTGGAAGAAAATGGACAGTCAATTTTGCGAGCTTCGGCCCAGGTAGACGACCGCTCCGGCATCTCTGCGGATGAGCTGTTGCAGGTGATCGGCAATTACGACGCTTTGATCGTGCGCGGGCGCACTAAAGTCACCGCCGCCGTGTTAGAGGCGGGCAAGTCTTTGAAAGCCGTCGGCCGCGCCGGCGTGGGTGTGGACAACATCGACCTCGAAGCGGCGCGTGCCCGTCAGGTCACTGTGGTCAATTCCCCGATTGCAACCACCATTGCCGTTGCCGAGCTGGCCATGGGCTTGATGTTGTCTGTCGTTCGTGAGCTTCCACGCGCCGACGCGGGCATGAAGAACGGTAAGTGGCTCAAGAAAGAACTGGAAGGCAGCGAGCTGTACAAAAAGACGTTGGGCGTCATCGGTTTTGGCCGCATCGGCAGCGCCACGGCGCAGCGCGCCGCTGCCTTTGGCATGGAGATCATTGCCTACGACCCGCTGATCTCGGCTGAAGAGATCCGCAAACGTGGGGCCGAACCGGTCTCGTTGGAAGAGCTGTACCGCCGCGCCGACGTGATCACGCTGCACCTGCCGTTGACCAAAGACACCCGCGGCATCCTGGGAGAAGGGGCCTTCCAGCAGATGAAAGACGGCGTGCGCATCATTTGCGCCGCACGCGGTGGGGTAATCGACGAGGACGCATTGTTGGCCGCGCTCGAATCCGGTAAGGTCGCCGGAGCCGGCCTGGACGTATACGCCACGGAGCCGCCCGGCCTGACGGCGCTGGTTAGCCACCCGCGGGTCGTGACCACGCCGCACGTCGGGGCGCAGACGGTCGAAGCCCAGCAGCGCGCCGCCGAGGATATCGCCACCGAGATCCTGGCTGCGTTGGGCGGTGAGACGCTGCGCTGGAAAGTGGCCTGAGAAAACCTATCCCGAGGGAATCTATGGAAGACAAGCTCAATCGCCTCAAAGAACGGCTTCACGAGATCAGCGATCTGAACGGCGCACAGGCCGTTTTGGGCTGGGACCACCAGACCTACATGCCGCGCGGCGGCGCTGAGGACCGCGGCGACCAGCTGGCGACCCTGGCGCACCTGGCCCACCAGCGTTTTGTCTCGGACGAGATGGGGCAGCTGTTGGACGCGGTGGAGCCGTTGGCCGCCCAGCTCGACCCGCAGTCTGACGATGCCTGCCTGGTACGGGTCGCCCGGCGCGAATACAAGCGATTTACGCGCGTGCCGGCGCGCTGGGTGGGCGATTTTGCCCGCGCCACCACCATCGGGCAGAGCGTGTGGGAGCAGGCCAGGGCAGAATCTAATTTCGCCCTGTTCCGCCCCCAGCTGGAAGAGATCATCCGCCTGCGGCAGGAGTATGCTTCCTTCTTTGCCCCCTACGATCACATTTACGATCCCCTGCTGGACGAATTCGAGCCGGGCTTGAAGACGGCGGAAGTGCAGGAGATCTTCGGCCGCCTGCGCGAGTCCCAGGTGGCCCTGGTGCAGGCCGTGCTGGAGAAGCCGGAAGTGGAGGACGCCTTTATCCGCGTTCCCTACCCGGAAAAGGGCCAGTGGGATTTCGGCGTGGAAGTGATCAGCCGCCTGGGCTACGATTGGACGCGCGGCCGGTTGGACAAATCGGCCCATCCCTTCAGCACTGCCTTTGGCATCGGCGACGTGCGCATTACCACGCGCTTCGACCCGGATCATTCCATGGCGGCCCTGTTTGGTACGATGCACGAATGTGGCCACGCCCTGTACGAACAGGGTATCGATCCTGCCCTGCGGCGGACTCCGCTGGCCGGCGGGGCCTCGATGGCGGTCCACGAGTCGCAATCGCGCCTGTGGGAGAACCTGGTGGGCCGCTCACGGCCTTTCTGGAAGCACTACTTCAAGCGGGCGCAGGAATATTTCCCCGAGCACCTGGGGAACGTGGACCTGGAGGGCTTCTACCGGGCCATTAATAAGGTGGAGCGCTCGTTGATCCGGGTCGAGGCTGACGAGGCCACCTATAACCTGCACATCATGCTGCGCCTGGAGCTGGAGATCGCCATGCTGGAAGGCAGCCTGGAAGTGAGGGACCTGCCGGAGGCCTGGAACGCTCGCATGCAGAGCTACCTGGGCGTCCTGCCGCCTAACGATGCCAAGGGGGTGCTGCAAGATATCCACTGGGCCGGCGGCATGGTCGGTTATTTCCC
>JAAZNB010000532.1 GCA_012798515.1 Chloroflexota bacterium | reverse complement strand
TGGCCCCCGGCGGGGGTGAACTTGATGGCGTTGTCCACCAGGTTGGAGAGCACCTGTGCCAGGCGGTCGGCGTCGCCATGCAGCATGGCCGGGCCGGGCGCAGCCACCACCAGGGTGACGCCGGCCTGGGCCGCCTGGGGGCGGAACCTGTCCGCCATAGCGCGCGCCAGGGCGGCCATGTCCAGCGGGGCAGATTGCAGGTCGGCCGTCCCGGCCTCCAGGCGGGCCAGGGAGACCAGGTCCTGCACCAGGCGGGCCATGCGGTTGGCCTCGGCGTAGATCACCTGCGCCGCCTGGTGGACCTCCTCCGGGCTGTGGGCCACGCCGTCCAGGATGGCCTGGGTGAAGCCCTGGATGGAGGTCAGGGGCGTCTTCAGCTCATGGGACACGTTAGCCACCAGGTCGCGCTGCGACTGCTGGGCGGCCTGCACGCGCCCCACCATGTGGTTGAAGGAGTGCGCCAGGCGCTTCACCTCCCCCGGGCCCTCGGGGCGGATGCGCTGGAACTGCCCGGCCGCCACGCCGTCGCTGGCTGCGGCGATGCGCCGCAGCGGGGCCGAGATCCAGCCGGCCATGGCAAACGAGATCAGCAGCGAGAGCAGCAGCCCCACCAGCCCGGCCACCGTCACCGGGCGCAGGAACTCGCTGGTAAAGAATTCGACGAACGCCAGGCGCGGCCGCCGCACGGCCAGCACCAGCCAGGCCTGCTCGTCCAGGCGCTGCACGATGACCAGCCACACCCGCCCGGAGGTATCCCGGGCGAGGCCGATCTCGTCGCGCTGCCCCAGAACGGCCAGGCGCGGCAGGGCAAACAGCAGCGAAGGGCTGCTCCCGGCCTGCGAATCGGCCGTCACGGCGGCTTCCCGGTCGAACAGCACAGCGCGCACCCCCAGGCGGGTCTCGATCTGCTGCACCAGCCCGGGGGAATCGTCCGGGCCGGCGGCCTGGAACAGGTCCGGGCGGGCGTGGACCGCCTGTTGGGCGGCGCGCAGCTGCTGGCTGGCGTCTTCGTACACCAGCGGGTTGCGCAGCAGGGCCAGGGCTGCCCCGGCGCTGACCAGGCACAGCAGCACGGCGGTCAGCAGGCCGTAGGAGAGCAACAGGCGGGAGCGCAGCGAGGAAGCCATCATTCCGCCGTCAGCTTGTACCCTACGCCCGGCACGGTCTCGATCTTCACCCGGCTGTGGCGCAGTTTCTTGCGCAGCTGGGCCACGTGCACGTCCACCGTGCGCGTCTGCCCGTAGAAATCGTACCCCCAGGCCAGGCGCAGCAGGCCTTCCCGGTCGAAAACCACCCCCGGGTGGGACATCAGCACCGCCAGCACCTCGAACTCCTGGGTGCGCAGGGCGACCGGCTCTTCGCCGGCGCGCACTTCCCGGCGCAGCGGGTCCAGGGTCAGGTCGCCCAGGTGGATGGGCCCGGCCGCCTCGGGCGCATCGGCCCGCACCGTGCGGCGCAGGATGGCCTTGACCCGCGCCACCAGCTCGCGCGGGTTGTAGGGCTTGGCCAGGTAATCGTCGGCGCCCAGCTCCAGCCCCAGGATGCGGTCGATGTCCTCGTCGCGGGCGGTGGCCAGGATGATGGCCACCGGGTTGTGGGCAGCCCGCAGCCGCTGGCACACCTCCAGCCCGTCCAGGGCCGGCAGCATGACGTCCAGCACCACCAGGGCCGGCTGCAGGCGCTCCACGGCCTCCAGGGCGGCCTGCCCGTCGCCCACGGCCTGCACGCGGAAGCCCTCACGCTCCAGGTACATGCGATCCAGCTGCACGATGTTGGCCTCATCTTCGACCACCAGGATCAATTCACCGCTCATCCAGCATCCATCCTTCCTGTGTCTTGCTCTCCCATTCTACGCACATTCGCGCCGGGGCGGGGCAGGATTTACATTCTTTTTACAACCGCGTGACGGCCCGATAACAGGGATGTGCCATCATACCGGTAACCCATTTTATATCGTTTCTCGGCCGGGGACCTGCCCCGGCGGAGATCAGGAGGAAGGTATGTCCAAAAAAATTGTATCCGTAGCCCTGGCCGGGCTGGTCGTGGGCCTGGTGGTCCTGGGCCTCTTCGTCCCGGCCCACGTGGCCCAGGCCGCTGCCCAGGCCACACCGCTGCCCTGGCGGGCCACCCTGGCGCCGCTGCGCGAGACGCTGGCCGCCCTGCCCACCCAGGACCCGGTTTACCTGGAGAACCTGCTGCAGCGGGAACAGCTGGCGCTGAACAACCAGGCCACGCGCCTCTCGCTGGCCGGGCAGACCGCCGCGGCCACCCAGGACTACATCGACGCCCAACAGGCGGCCGGGAAAGATACCGCCGCCCTGGAAACTGCCCTGGCGGCCTTCAACCAGGCTATCGACGAGGCCACGGCCTCCAACGCCGGCGCGGCCGGCATCCTGGCCTCCCCGGCCGGGTTCGACGCGGCCGGGAAGGTCACCGACCGGCAGCTGGCCGGGCAGACCGTCCGTGACGCCGGGCGAGCCCTGCGCAGCGCTCACCTGACCCTCACCTCGGCCACCCTGGACCTGCGCACGGCCATGCAGCAGTTCCGCACCGGCAGCGCGGCCTGATGAAGGGAGGGGGATATGCAGACGTCTAACCTGTATCGTATCCTGGCCGGTATGCTGATGCTGGTGGTGGTCGCCAGTGGCTGCGCCGCCGGTGGGCGGCGGCTGCGGGCCACCCAGCCCACCACCCCGCCGGCCATCGTGGAACCGACCCAGGCGGCCCCGCAGGACCCACCCACCACCCCGCCGCCTGCCGCGGACACGGCCGCCCCGGCGGCGCCCAGCCTGGCCCCGATCCCCGGCGGCGACGAGTCCGGCCAGGCGGTGATCGACCTGCTCGACCAGCTGGACGCCGCCAACCAGGCCAGTGACCCCCTGGACG
This sequence comes from Chloroflexota bacterium, assembly GCA_012798515.1. Lineage (GTDB taxonomy): Bacteria > Chloroflexota > Anaerolineae > Anaerolineales > Anaerolineaceae > JAAZNB01. Next base: position 2,407 of record JAAZNB010000532.1, on the reverse strand, counting down.
ACCTGCCCTGAAGCCCAACCCTGCCTGCCCGGCGCCAATTTCCCCCTGGCGCCGGGCGTTTTGTGTTTAACCGCCCGGCCGGGGGCGCTAACCTTGCCAAATACATTACCGCTGCTTTACAGCCTGGCCTACACTTCTTGCCGCCATACCGGGCCTGTGTTAAACTGGTAGCATGACCCCGGAAGAAGCCATGTTCCAAGAGGTCCAATCGGCCCTGCGCAAGGGCGAGAAGGCGCGGGCTCGCGACCTGCTCACGCGCCTGATCAAGAAAGATCCCAACCAGGTGGATTACTGGCTGTGGATGAGCGCCACGGTCGAGACCGACAAAGAGCGCCTCTTCTGCCTCAAGGAAGTCCTGCGCCTCGACCCCAAGAACCACATGGCCCGCCGTGGCCTGATCTTGCTCGGCGCCTTGCCGCCCGACCCGGAGCTGGCCGCGCCCTACCGCTTGCAGCGGCGCAGCTGGGAAGACCAGGTGCGCCTGGCCCCGGTGATCGAGAAGCCCGCCGCGGCTTCTCCCTGGCGCCGGGTGCTGATCTCGGCCGGGGCGCTGGTGCTGGTGGGCGCCCTGGTGCTGGTGGGCATCTTCGGGCTGCGCGACAACCCCATCCCGGCCCTGGCCAGGTTGCAGCCGCCGGGCTACAAGCCTACGGTGACCTTCATGCCCGCCCCCACCCTGGTGGTGCACGTCGCCGAGACCCTGGCCGGCAGCCCCGAGCCGCTGTGGATGCAGCTCCAGCTCACCTACACGCCCACCCCGTTGTACGTCAACACGCCCCACCCGCAGAGCGAGGCCTACCGCACTGCCCTGCGCGCATACCAACGCGGCGATTGGGACGCCATGCTGGATTATCTCCACCAGGTGGCCACCATCGAGCCGGCCTCGCCCGACCTGCTGTATTACCAGGCTGAGGCCTACCGCCTGGACGGGCAGGAAGACCAGGCCCGCCATTATTACGAGCTGGCCCAGTCCATGCAGCCGGACTTTGCCCCGGTTTACGTGGGCCTGGCCCGCCTGGCCCTGGCTCACAACCCGGCCTCGGTGGACGCCGAGCAGTACCTGCGCCGCGCCCTGGACCTGGATCCCGATTACTACGAATGTTACCTGGATCTGGCCGCCATCTACATCGCCCGGGAAGACGCCCCGGCGGCGCTGGAGCTGCTGGCCAGGGCCGGCAGCCTGATCCCCGAGTCTACTTTGTTGTATTATTACCGCGCCCAGGCCTACCTGATGGACGGCCAGTACGAAGAAGCCCTGGCCGAGGCCCAGCAGGCCCACGCCATGGACGTGACTTTCCTGCCCGGCTACCGCCTGGAGGCCGAGGCGCAGCGCGCCGCCGGCGACCAGCAGGCCGCGCTGGAGCTGCTCAGCACCTACACGCGCTACCAGCCCGACGATGCCCAGGCCTGGGTGTGGCTGAGCGAGGCCTACCAGGAGACCGGCGACCTCGACCAGGCCCTCGACGCCCTCGACCGGGCCGTGGAGGCCGACCGCAGCTTTTACGGCGCTTACGTCCAGCGCGGCCGCCTGTATTTCGAGCAGGGTGAATATGCCCAGGCCCGCGATAGCTTCCTGGAGGCCCAACGCATCGATTCGCGCTCCTATCCCCTGCAAATGGGGCTGGGACGGTCCTACCTGGAGCTGGGCGAGTTCGGCAAGGCTTACATGGCCTTCAGCACGGCCCAGGGCTTCACCCAGGCTCCCGCTGACGAGGCCGAGATCTATTATTACCGGGCCCAGTCACTGGAAGAGCTGGGGGAGATCCGCCCGGCCATCAACGACTGGCAGGCCTTGCTGGAGCTGCCCGAGGACAGTTATTCCCCGGCCTGGGCCCGCACGGCCCAGGAGCACCTGGCCCGGCTGGTCACTCCCGTGCCCCCCACCCAGACCCAGCCTCTGCCCACCGCTACGCACACGCCGCTGCCCTCTGTCACGCCTTCTCCCACCCGGACGGCGCCGGCCACGCCCACCCGCACGCGGACGGCCACGTCTGCGCCGCTGGGAACGGCCACCCCTACTCCCTGATCGCGAGGCATTGATTGTCGTCGCTGCAAACCTACCTGTTGGTCAACCGCCGTAACCGCCGCCAGGCCCGCCACCGCCAGAGCCTGCGCCAGCGCACCGGCCGCGCCGGTATGGGCGCCGGCAGCCTGCTGGTGCTGGCCGGGATCGCCGTGCTGCTGGCCCTGGGCGGGCTGTACGCCGGCCTGACCTACGACCTGCCCTCCACGGCCACCCTGCCGGCGCTGCTCAACCCCCTGGACGGGCTTTCTTTGCAGCCCACCCGCCTGTACGACCGCAGCGGGGAACACCTGCTGCTCACCCTGGAGAACCCTGGCGCGGCGCGCCGTTACCTGCCCCTCGACCCGACCATCTCGGGCCACCTCTCTCCCCAGTTGATCCAGG
>JAAZNB010000531.1 GCA_012798515.1 Chloroflexota bacterium | reverse complement strand
CCGGGACCAGGTCTCCCCGGGATAGGCAGCCTGCACACCGGCCGGGCCGCTCTCCTCCAGGAAGTTGACGTAGACGCCGGAATTGCCCTGTTGCAGGGCCCCCCGGAAATCGTCCAGCCAGGCCTGGCGCGCCGGGCGGTCTTGCGGGCCGGTGTAGAAGGCCGCCAGGTTGACCATGATGGGCGCCTTGCGGTGGGCAAAGGCGGTCTCCTCGACCGGCACCCGGGCCATGGCCCCACCCAGCACGCGCAGTTGGGCCACGCGCATTGGCGCGTCGGAAGCCTGCAGGAAGCGCAAGATGGTCTCCGCCGCCGGTACGTCGATCCGCTCCACAAACATGGTGTGCGAGACGGCCGTGGGGGTATAGCCGGCTTCTTCCGGAGGGAACATCTCCGGGTAGCGCATGGGACGCAGCAGGTCGGCCAGCGGTTGGGCCAGGGCCCTGAAAGGCGCCAGGGCGCGCTGCCCGGCCTCCGCCTCCCCGGTATACACCAGCAAGGCCAGCAACACCAGCTGGCCAACCAGCTCAGGCGGCACGAAGGGCGCCGGCGGCGCCGGCATGACGTTGAGAATACCAGACAGTTCTTCCGGTGCGGCCTCGGCCGCCGCCATGAAGGCAGCGATGGTCTCGGGCGCGGCGGGCAGGAACAACATTCCACCCACCACCGGGCCGACCTCGTGTAGTTGGAACTTAAAACGAGTGGCCACACCAAAATTACCTCCGCCGCCACGCATGGCCCAAAACAGGTCGGGGTGAGAATGGGTATCCACGTAGAGCAGCTGCCCATCGGCGGTCATGATCTCGGCGGCCAGCAGGCTGTCGATAGTCAATCCGTACTTGCGCACCAGGTACCCCACGCCGCCGCCCAGGGTGATGCCGCCGATGCCCACCGAGCCGGTATCACCAAAGCCGGTGGCCAGTCCATATTCCCCGGCCGCAGCGGTATATTCGCCGGCCGTCAACCCGGTCTCAGCCCAGGCCAGGCGCTGCCCGGCGTCGATCTCCAGGGCCTTCATCTGGCGCAGGTCGAGCACGATGCCGCCCTCGCACACGCTGTGCCCGGCCACGCTATGGCCACCGCTGCGCACGGCCAGCGCTGCCCCGCTGCGGCGGGCATAAGCCAGCACACGGGCAATATCGTCCGTACCGGCCGGGCGTACAATGGCGGCCGGTCGGCGATCGAAGCCCCCGTAGAAAACAGCCCGCGCCGGGTCGTACCCGCCCTCACCCGGGAGGATAACCTGCCCGCGCAGCCCGGCGCGCAGCTCCGGGATCGAAATAGTAGTAGGTGGTAAAGGTGATTGTGTCATAATCATCCAGCTCCTTGGGTCGAGACGGGGCAACGCCAGACGCCGGCCTCGGCAGGTTTGCCCTGCGCTTCGCGCGCACGGGGAATACAACCGCCGGCCGGCGGATTGCCAGGGGATCTTCTATGCTGTCAGAAATGGGAAAAGGACGTTCGCCCCCGCCACAATGTTGACCAATTCGGTATATTTAGTACATATATTCTATACTATAACCAGGCCGTGGAGAAAAGTCAAGTAGCAATTCATAATGCCCGCCGTGCTGATCACCAGCCGGCTATCGCCCCCCTGTGTAGAAAAGAGAATCCGCTTATGCCTTCCAGGGATTGAAAATCACGTCCTGCCGCTGCAAGAGTTCCTTGATCTTGTGTGCCCCATCCGGGCAATCTTCAGCCTTGAGGTGCAAATGGGGCCGCAAGCTGGTGGTGACCGTGTCACCGGCCCATACGGTGAAGATGCGTTCGGCGCGGTCGGCCAGGGCCGTCTCCAGCACTTTGACGTCCGCCGGGCGCAGTTCGCGCGTCGAGACCACCAGGATCAACCCGGCGTCCATCATCAGGTTGGCCACTTCGGCCAGGCGGCGGAAGTATTCTGCCTCGACCTCGTCCGGATCGGGGTGGCCGTTCTTGATGTCGGCGCTTACCCCGTACAACAGGCTGCCCATGCCGAGGAAGTAGACGAACTTGCCATCCTGGAAGAGCTGCTTTTCCAGGCTTTTGGCCACCTGCTTACGCAGGCCATCCGTGGCTGCACCGGTCACCAGGATCAGGCAGGACTTCTGGTTATAGCGCTCGGCGCGCTCCATTTCGGAGATAGAGGGTGATTCCCAGTGGATGTTGCGGCGCTGCACCTTCTGGCTCAACGACTTGTGGGGCTCATCCAGCGCCTCGATGACGATGCCACCGCCGGCAATCTCGTACTCGTCCACGATGACGAAACGGCCCGTCTCCGGCAGGTCGGCCGCCAGGTCAAAGGCCGCCGTCTGCTCCAGTTTCAAGATACACTCCGCCACCTCGTTGCGTTCCACGCGCCCCACCTGTTTCTGCTCCAGGTTCGAGGCGTCGATCACGCGCAGGATGGATTCCACTTCCATCTCTACCCGGACCGTGTTGATCTTGAACAGGTATTTCTTGCCCGGCTGCAGGGGTTCTTTGCCCAGCCAGAACAGGTTGGCCCGCAGGCGGTCGGTGGTGCAGGGCTTGGGCTGCCCGGCCAGGGCCGCCACCTCACCGCGCCGCACGTAGATCTGCTCTTCCAGGGTGAAACCCACCGACCAGGGTGCGGCCTGCTGCTGCAGCGGCGTCGTCTGGTTGAAAGCCTCGATGCTGTGCACCACACTCTTCTTGCCCGAGGGATAAAAGACCACCTCGTCGCCAACGCGCAGACGGCCGGCCTCGATCCGCCCGGCCACGATGCGTCGCGAGTCGCCGTCGCGGGTAAATTTATACACATCCTGAACCGGCAGGCGCAGGGGCCTGTCTTCCGGCGTAGATTCCGGGACGAAGGCGTCAATCTGCTCCACCACGCTGCCGCCCGTGTACCAGGGCAGGCGCGCCGAAGCCGCCGCCACGTTGTCTCCCATACGCCCGCTAACCGGCAGGAAAGCCGCCGGGGTGAGCCCGATCTGGCCCAGGAAGTGGCTGTACTCGTCCACAATCTGGCGGTAGACGCCCTCGTCATAATCCACCAGGTCCATCTTGTTGACCAAGACGGCCACCTGGCGGATACCCAGCATGGACAACATGTAGCCGTGGCGGCGCGAGTTCTCGCGCACGCCCTCGCTGGCATCGATGACCAGCAGGGCCGCTTCGGCCCACGAGGCGCCGGTGACCATGTTCTTGAGGAATTCGATGTGCCCGGGAGCATCGATGAGGATGTAGTTGCGTTTGGCCGTCTTGAAAAAACAACGCGCCACGTCGATGGTGATGCCCTGCGACTGCTCTTCTTTGAGGGCGTCCAGCAAGAAGGCATATTCGAACGGCCGGGCGTTGCGCCGGCAGTTCTCCTGCACGGCCGCCAGTTTGCCCTCCGGCAGCGAGTGGGTGTCTGCCAGCATACGGCCGATGATGGTGCTCTTGCCGTGGTCCACGTGCCCCACGACCACCAGGTTGAGTTCTTCGCGCTCCGCCTCTGCCATCACATGTACCCACCTTTGCGCAGTTCTTCTAACCCGCCGCCGTCCTCTTTGTCCTGCTCGCGCCCGGAGCGCTCGGCCACGTTGGCCAGGCGCCCGTCGCGCAGCTCGGCCACGATCTCGCTCACCGTGCGGGCCGGAGAATCGATCGGCCGGGTGCACGGGTAGCAGCCCAGCGAGCGGTAGCGCTTACCCTCCCCCTGGTTGAAGTACAACGACACCATGGGGATCTGCTCGCGCTGGATGTATTCCCAGATGTTCAGCTCGGTCCAGTCCAGCAGCGGGTGCACGCGCACGTGCGTGCCGGGGGCAAAGTCGGTCTTGTACTGGTTCCAGAACTCGGGCGGCTGGTCGGCAATGTCCCAGTGGCTTTTCATGTCCCGCGCCGAGAAATAGCGCTCCTTCGAGCGGCTGCCCTCTTCGTCGGCTCGCAGGCCGACGATCACGCCGGTGTAGGGTTCGTGGTTCTGGTCCACTTCGTAAGCCTGCGTGGCGTGGTTGAGGCGCTGGCGCGGCCAGCTGCCATTAATAGTATTGACCAGAGCATCCGTCTTGAGCGCCTTGCAGCACTGGATGCGCGTGGCATTGCCGTCCGGAAAAGTCTGTCGCGCCTGGAGCGCCTCGCGGTTCTGGCCCACGATCATGTCCAGGCCAAATTCCAGCGCCAGGCGGTCGCGGTAGGCGATCATCTCCGGGATCTTGAAACTGGTATCGATGTGCACCAGGGGAAAAGGCACGTGCCCAAAGAAAGCCTTGCGCGCCAGCCACAGCAGCACGGTGCTGTCCTTGCCGATCGACCACAGCATACACAGGCTTTTGAACTGGCTGTAGGCCTCGCGCAGGATGTAGATACTCTTATTTTCCAGTTTATCCAGGTGGTTCATATACCTTTAAATCTCACTTTGCGCCGCCAGGGCGGCCGTAATGTGCGCCAGCACCTGGCGCACACACTCCTCCAGGTCGTTTGCTTCGGTATCCACAATCAGCTCGGGGGAGAGGGGTTCTTCGTATTCCTGGGCAATGCCGGTGTAGTCCTTGATCTCGCCCTGCAGCGCCCGGCGATAAAAGCCTTTGGGGTCGCGGGCGATACACGCCTCCAACGAAGCCCGCACGTACACTTCGATGAAGGCCCCGACCGGGACAAGGCTGCGAGCGTGGGTGCGCATGTCGCGCTGGGGAGAGATAAAACTGGCCAACACGATCAGCCCGGCGTCCTGGAACAGCCTGGCTACCTCGGCTGCCCGGCGAATGTTCTCCCGCCGGCCGGCCGGTGTAAAATCCAGCCCGGCATTCAAGCCCTGGCGCAGTCCGTCGCCGTCCAGGCGGTACACCAGCCGCCCCTGCTCGAAGAGGCGTTTTTCCACCTCCAGGGCCAGAGTAGTCTTGCCCGACCCGGACAGGCCGGTGAACCATACCACCAGGCCCGGCTGGCCGTATTTACGGCAGCGGTCGGCGTAGTGCACCCAACCCTGGCGAGCAGACAGATTTTCAGTGTTACCCATCTCAAGACTCATCCTGTTCGCACCAGGCGGCGCACAACCTGCGCCGGCCAGGCCGGATTTCACCCGCCACCGTCCTGGGCTGCATTCCGCGGCCCACGGCGCGCAGCCAGGGAAATTCTATTGTACACCCCGGGCTATTCCGCCGTGGCCGTCTCTGCCGGCCAGAAAGGCAGGCGGATCACCTGATAGCGCCCCAGGAGCAGCACCAGGCCGGCCAGGGCCAGCAGCAGCGACACCAGGCGGGAATAACTGAGCCCCGTGCCGGGGAAACCGGGCTGGTCCGGCCGGAAGGTCTCGATCAGGGCCCGGCCCACGCCGGCCAAAATCATCCAGCCGAAGAAGATCACGCCAGGGCGCATTTGTTTCTCGAAACGCCGTGAGAGCCAGATCAGCAGGCCGGCGGCGGCAAAATTCCAGATCATTTCGTAAGCAAAGGTGGGGTGGAAGCGGGTGGTATCCAGAGGATATTGCGCCAGATCGTTCCAGGGCGCGATGCGGTAGTTGGCGTCGATGGGGATGCCCCATGGCAGGCTCGTCGGCGGGCCATACAGCTCCTGGTTGATAAAATTGGCCGGGCGGGCCAGCGCCTGGCCGATCAGCAGGTTGGGCGCAATCGCATCCAGGAACATCCACAAATCGATCTTGTGGCGCGAGGCATATACCAGCAAAGCACCCCCGCCGAACAGGAAGCCGCCAAAAATGTGCAGCCCGCCTTCCGGGATATTGAAGATGCTGAGCGGGTTCTCCAGGTAGCGCGTGCCCCCGCCCAGGATATTGTTGGCCACGTACCACAGGCGCGCCCCCACCACGCCAGAAATCAAGATCCAGGGCAGTGCGTCCCAGATCCACTCCGGATCGCCGCCCCGGCGTTGCAGTTCACGCGTGGAAAGCCAGGTGGCGACCAGGATGGCCGTCATCACCAGGATGCCGTACCAGTGCACCGCCAGGCGGAAGCCCCCGAGCTGAATGGTAAACAGGATTGGGTCGATCATCATGTGCCTCTCGAAATAGCTTACAGCGCGGCTCAGGCCATGTATCCCAGGTCGCGTAAACGCTGCTCGATAGATGGGTCTGAAAGGTCCACCGTCGGCGGCTGCCAGCCTTCGGGCTGGTTATCCCGGCTGGCTTGCAGGAAGCGCTCCAGCTGCCCGGTCAGGGCCTGGCGGGTCTCTTCCGCAGGGGCGTGCTCAGCGTCACCCAGGGTGAGCAGGCGGCTGTGGACGCCTTCGACGTCGTAAAGCTTGGCGTCGCCGGAGAACACGGCCCGGTGAGTCTGGCGGGTGTGGAACTGATCGATCAGCTCGGGCTCGCGCCGCTCCATCATCAGCATGGCGTCCTGCGGAGCGTAAGCTTCACTGATCACGTTCGTGCCGGAGCGTTCCCGGCGGGCTTCGCGCTGGCCAAACTCGGTCACCAGGCTGTGCTGGCGCGTGTCGGCGTACACCCCGTTCTCGTTGACCACCTGGTGAATGCCGGCCGTGTGTAACACGGTCTGGAACAGGCGCGTGGTCAGCACCGGCTGCGCCACCCGCCAGCCCTCACGCTGGCCCGGCAGGCGGATCATAAGCGGTACGTTGACCAGCTCTTTGTGCACGCCAAAGCCGTGCCCCATGAACTGGTGCTCGCCCAGCATTTCACCGTGATCGGCGGCAATGATCACCAATGAGTTATCTAGGATACCCGGGCGCTCGAGCTGCGCCAGCAGCTTGCCCAGCAGGTGATCCTGGTAGGCCACCTCGGCATCGTAATAGTCGCTCAAAGTGCGCGCCTCCAGCTCGTTGAACGGTCGCTTGAGCGGGATCAGCCACTGCATGGCCTGGGCGTTGAAACTGCGCATGAAGGCAGCGGTCTGCCGGTCGTCCTGCCCGTTGGACACAAAGCGGTTGACGAATTCGCGCGGCGGCAGGAAGGGCAGGTGAGTTTCCATCAGGTTGAGGAACAGCAAGAAGGGCGCCTGGTCTGCCTGGCCGGCTTTGAAAGACAAAAATCGGGTCACATCCTGAACCGAACGGGCCGTAAAGCCTTTGAAGTGCACCAGGCGGGTCCACAGGGGCACGAAGATGGGATTGGTCGCAGCTTGCAACAGCTCGTTGGAGGTGGCAAATTTGTTCTGGATAGGATCCAGGAGTCTCCGCACCAGGTCTTCGGCCCACTCCCAGGCGCGCAGCAGTGGGTAGATAGAGCCCTTGGGAAAATCGCGCGGCACGTTGGGGGTGGTGCCGCTGTAATTATAGAATTCGCGGAACCCCCGGCGCAGGTTGTTATGGATCAGGCCGACCAGGGGGTTGTTGCAGAAGCCCACCGTCTCGTAACCGGCCCGGGAGAGCAGCTCGGCAAAGGTGACGAAGCGGTCATCCAACACGCTGTTGGCCTGGGTGGTGCGGTGCGTGCTGGGCGGCAGGCCGGTAAACATCGAGGCGTGCGAAGGGATCGTCCATTGCGCCGGAGAAACGGCGTTCTCGAACAGGATCGAGGAGCGGGCGAAGGCGTCCAGATTGGGCGAGGTGCCGCGCGGGTAGCCGTAACACCCCAGGCGGTCGGCCCGGTGGGTATCCAGGATAATCAGGATGACGTTGGTTTTTCGGGTAGAACGGGATGGGGCAGGAGAAGATGGTTTGGATGGCAACAGGTTACCCCCTCTGCATAGCCGGCTGGAGGACAGCCTGGCGATTGCGGTAGAGTTTCGGATCGATCACAGTGAGCATGCTGGCTGTGTCCAGCGGGCGGCCCAGAAAATCGGCCAGCTCGGACAGGATCCGTTCGGGCTCGGAGAACAGGCGATTGTAGCTCAGGTACAGCATGCTCAAATTAGGCTGCTGGGCGGCCCAATTACCAACTTTGGACAAATGATCGCTGAAGGCTTTCTCCAACATGCGGTCTTGCTCTGCGGAACTGGCTTTGTGCATGCCATCCAGCATCTTGGTCTGTGAGGCCAGTACTTCCCGCAGATCACGCTGCATGAAGATGACTTTATAGCGATACACCGGGGGCAGGTAAGCCAGCAGAGGCGAGACGATCTTCACCACCCGGCCCTGCGCCTCCGCCAGCCAACCGGCGTCGCCATCTTTGAGGCTCTTGACCGGCTCGAATTCGTAATAGCCATTGGGGTTGGAAACGTCTGCCGCT
>JAAZNB010000530.1 GCA_012798515.1 Chloroflexota bacterium | reverse complement strand
CCCGAGGGAATCGCCCCGCGTAATTTCCGCGTGTTCCAGGAAGGCAAGGAACTACGTCCCGAGGAACTGCCCTTACAAATTTGCGCCGCTACGGGCCAGCCGGTGTGGAATTTCCAGGAAGAGGTCGAGTTCGACGATGGCGACTGTTCGGTCTTGTTCGGCAACGTCAGCCCGCTGCTCAACGCGGATGGTTCCCCGGGCGGCGCCGTGGCGGCTTTTATCGATATCTCCGATCTGAACCGGGCCGAAGCAGCCCTGGCCGCCAGCGAGGAGAACTATCGCACGCTGATCAATGCCATGTTGAATGGTTTTATCTTATCCGAAATGATCTTGGGGGAGGGCAACAAACCGGTGGATTACCGCTTCCTGGAAGTCAACCCGGCTTTCGAGCACATTACGGGCCTGAAAAGGGATGAGGTGATCGGGAAAACGCTCACCGAACTGGCCCCTACTATCGAGATAGAGTGGTTGGAGATCTACCACCGGGCGGAGCGCGGTGGAAAGCCGGTCCGGCACGAAGGCTATATGGGAGCTTGGGGGAAATGGCTGGAGGTATACGTGTATAGCCTGGGGAAAAACCGTTTTGCGTCCCTGTTCCTGGACGTGAGCCACCGCAAGGCCGGCTAATCGAAGGATTTGGGCTTTGCAAGGCGCCGCCGGCTGCTTGCTATGCGGAATTGACGAGCTACTCCTCGGGGACGATCCCGGCGGCGTAAAAGGTGGGCACGAAGAGCACTCTTTCCCCGCGGGCGCGGGCGGATTGTTCGCTGCGTCGCAGGGCGGCCAAGCGGTGCGGTTCGACCCGTCCGGACAGGTCGTGCTCGATCATCTGCCACTCTTGACCCCCCTCCGGCGCCCCGGCGTTCCATTCTCCCCCCAAGACACCATATTGTACGTCGTTCAGTCCCGCCTGGACCAGCAGCCCGGCCAGTTTACGCCCCACGTTGGGGTCGGCGCCCTGACCGGCCAGGGCATCCGCCTGCCACCGTCCCAGGCTGGCCAGCTCGGTGGGGTAGTCGATACGCCCGCCGTAATCCGGCTCGGCCATGCACAGCAGCGCGCCACCCGGGCGGGTCACGCGGCGCATCTCGGCTAACATCCGCAGGGGTTCGGCGATCCACAACAGCAGGTAATGGCCATAAACGGCGTCGAAAGCTCGCGAGCGGAAGGGCAGGCAGTAACCATCCCCGCAGGCCAGCCGGGTTGGGGGACTGGCCTGGCGCGCCAGGCGTAGAAAATCGAAACGTAGATCGACGCCGTAGGTGGACTCCCCCGGGCCGCCCTGGCCGGCCAGCTGCCGGCCCAGGGCAGCGCACACCACCCCTGTGCCGCAGCCAACTTCTAAGATGCGGTGCGCCCGGGCCAGGTCGAAGCGCTGCAGGAGATATTCTCGCAGCCGGGCGGTCCAGCCGGCCTGCTGGAGAAAGCGAGCGTGCCAATCCTGCGCCGAAAGCATGCTAATCGACGGCCGCCCAGATCTTCTCCCAGGGCTCGTTCAAGAGGTTGCCCAGGACGTGGTTGACTCCCTGGGCGGGGAGAACGTCGCCATCCGGCTCGACGTACAGCCAGGCGCGTCCGGCGCCCTGGGGCGCCTGGCCGCTGGCGGCCAGCTCGACGGCCACGGGGTGCAGGGCGGAATAAGGCACGGGCAAATCCCACACCAGAGACAGCCCCTTCTGGGCGGCCGCGGCGCGCACCGTCTCCAGGGTGTCTTTCAGGACCGGGTTGATAGCGCTGAGTGAAACTGCCGGGGCGCCCATCTCGGCCAGGCGGGTAAGCACGTCGGTGTAACGGCCGGTGTCATCGCTGGTAACAGTGAGGTGGACGCACACGAAGATATCTTCGGCCAGCGTATCGCGCAGGGCCTCCCAGGCTTCTTCCGAATCCGGGTCGAGGACGAGCAGGATGTGATCCAACCCGCTGTACAACAGCTCGTGCAGGTATCTCGGATCGGTCAGGCGATGGCCGCTGGTCAGCAGGCCGCTGACCTGGCCCTGCTGTTCGGCAAACTGGACCAGGTCCACCAGGTCCGGGCGCAGGGTGGGCTCCCCACCGGTGAACACCACGTGAGGGATGCCGGCATCCCAGGCTTTCTTCAGGATGGACTTCCATTCCTCGGTGGAAAGCTCACGCTTGACCCGTTCGACCGGTGCGATTTGCTCGCCTTCCTGGGGCAGTTTGTAAGTCAGGGCGCAGTCCAGACGCAGCGGAGCCGAGAACTGTTCGGTGTAGGGATCCTGGCGGGCAAAATCCAGGAAGGAGACCGGGTCCAGGTCGGGAGATTCGATCAAGGTCTGGACGCGGTCTTTGAAATCATGATAGTCAGTCAGTACCTGCTGGCGGGTGGTGCGATAGCGTTGGGAGAGCTGCGTGGTGACCGTGTCTTCAGGATCGTTGTGCACCCAATGGTAAGCCAGTTCCGCGGCGGTCTGGTTGAGGTGCAGCACTGTGCTGGCATTGACGATGAGGATACCGCTGCCATCCGCTTCAACGCGCAAATGCAGGCGGAACGGCCGGCCGCTGGAATCGGTGGACTGGTAATGGTAGACGGCGGCAGGGATCGGCGTGACCGGGGGAAACAGCTGGTTTACCCATTTACGGAGCGTTTCCATCAATGACCTCCATAACTCCTCAAGCAGGAAGGACTGGTACTGGTTTAGGGGGAGACGTGTGGGCCGTCTGTTGGGCCAGGGGACACCCGCCACCGCATTCCGGCAGCAGGGCGCAGTCGTGGCAGGCGGCGGGAATGCCTTTGCGTTCGCGCAAGGAAACGGCCAGGTCGTGGTTCCAGATCTTCTCCCAGGGATCTGCCAGGATGTTGCCCAGGGATTGGTAATACGACTGGCAGGGAATGACGCTGCCGTCCGGTTCGATACACATGTTGTACAGGGCAGCCGTGCAGCCCTTGACCCCCAATTCCATCTGCATGGGGTCAAAGTGACAGTACTGCGTGGGCGTATACCAGATCAGACGCTGGTGGTAGTACTGGGTGATCTCTCGCGCCGTTTCCAGCAGCGCCGGCAGTTCCGCTTCTGGCAGGCCGGTACCCACGTTGGCGCCGTGGCCGGAATAGATCAACGCATTCAGGCCCACGGTGGGAACGCCCAGGAGGCCCAGGAAATGCAGCGTTTCCGCCAGCCGGGTACGGTTGGATTGCAGCAGGGTGGTATTGGTCATGACGAACAAGCCACTGTGCAAAGCATTTTCCAGGCCCTGGCGGGTCTCTTCCCAGGCGTGTGGGTTGGCGACCATGTGGTTGTGAATGGCGGCGTCGTGCGACTCGAAGGTAATCTGGATGTGGTCCAGGCCGGCATCGACCAGGGAACGCAGGAAAGCCATGTCCTGCAGCCGGCGGCCGTTGGTGTTGATTCCGGTGATCTGCCCCAGACCTTCCGCATGGGCGATCAGCTCGGGGAGGTCATCGCGCAGGGTGGGCTCTCCGCCGGTGAAGACGATGTGGGGAATCCCGATCGACCACAAGCGGTCCAGGGTTTGTGTCCAATGGCCGGTGTCCCACTCAGGGAAACTGCGCGGGCGGGCGTTGTAACAGTGGGCGCAGTTGTTGTTGCAGCGGTAGGTCACCGCCAGGTCCATACGGTAGGGCGCCGAGGGTCGATCGGTGAAAGGGGCGATGGTATCCAGGGCCAGATCGCACAACGGGCAGCTTTCGCCGAAGGCCAGCTGGTCTACCTGGGAACGGAACTCCTGGTAATCTATCTGGGCCTGTGCCAGGCTGACCTGATAGTGGTAGGCCAGGCTGCTGGCGGCCTGGTCGTCCGGCTCTCCCTGCAAGTACAGGTAGGCCATGTAGGCGGCCGTAGCGTTGAGGTGATACATCCGGCTGGCGTTGGTCAGTAAGACGCCGCGCCCATCCTGTTCGAGGCGCAGGTGCAGGCGGACTTTATCGGCCCCGGTTTGCCTGAGGTAATGATAGACGCCGGCCTGGGGAAGGGGCAGGTGCTTCGTCCTGGCCAGGCGTGTGGAAAGCGATTTAAACAATCCCATAACCAGTATGAACTCTTAGCGGCCACCACCGGCGCAGGCGCAGGCGCAGCCGGCACAGGCGCAAGCGCAGGCGCAGGCACAGCCACTGCCGCCCGAACGGGAGTGAGAGGAGGGTGAGGGTTTGGGGGGCGGGTTGGTGGTATTGGTGATCTTTCCGGTAAAACTGGTAATGTCGCCCAGCAAGCCCCCGGAGAAGGACTGAATGCCGCCGGCAACCGAGGCGGCAAAATCGGCCCCGGGCAGGTGGGGCAGGGAATGCCCGCCGCCGGATGAGCCACCGGAAGTCTGGGCCGGGGTGGTGGACACCGGGGCGACGCCCCCGCCGGCGCTGCGGAAGGTAGGATCGTAGCGCCACCACCAGGTGGGCACAAAGACGGTCGTGGGGCGGAAGACATCGCGGGTGCGGGTCTCGAACTGGCGATCCAGCATGGTCCAGTCCAGATATTCGTCGAAACGCTGCATCTTCACGTCCGGGGTATCGGCCGCCTGCACCTGTTCCCAGGCGCGGCGCTGGATGTCCTGGTAATAATCGATGGTCTCTTTGCGGCTGAAGCCTTTCATCTTTTGACCCACGCTGCGTACCAGGTCGATCATCATATCCTGCAGGGCTTCCTGCTGCGCCTTGGACTTATCCTTCTTGAAGGCGTCCAGGAATTGGTTTTCGTAGGGTTGCAGGCCCTCGGGCAGGGTCGGGGCAACCTCCAGTTTCAAGGGGTCGCGGGTAATCACCGTGGCGGCGCCTTTCTTGGCCACGGAGAACAGCACCATGGTGAGTACCTTGTCGATCGGCTGCTCCATGAGGATGGCAGCTTCCACAGCGGTCAAGCCGCGCTTGATACCGTGCCCTTCAATGGAGATCTTGGGCGGCAGGTATTGTAATTTGCGCTTGCGGTTGGCCTGATTGCTAAAGTAGATGATGGCGGCAAAGATACCACCGAAGAGGACGAAGATCCCGGCGCAGCAGGCGAAATCGCTGATGTCGCTGCCGGACGAGGTCGAAACGGCCGCAGAGGGTGGGGCGGCGATGGCCGAAGCCGGCACCAGGCTGGCGGGGAAAGCTGCCCCGAACTCGTACTGTGTGTGGGCATTGGCGTCGCTACTGTGCCAGTAGTAATAGGCGCGGCCCTGTTCATCGTACCCGGCTTCGGGGGCGGTGTCGCCCGGCCAGTTGCTGGGCGGGAAGTAACGCGGTTGTTCAGACTCAACTCCCGGGGGCAGGAACAGGGTGATGGAGGTATCCGTGTTGCCCTGGACGTACTCTGCCCCGAACCAGTTGGGCGAGAAGCGGAAGCTGGCGTAAGGGACGTCGTCGACTGCTTCGCCTTGGTAAAGGACCCCGCGCACGCTGCCGATAACGACATGCAACTGGCCATTCTGCCCGGCAGGGATGGCGCGGTCTCCCAGGCCGATGGCGATGCCGGGGGAGACGTAGGGCGAGGGCTCGATGTCTGACAGCGCCTGCCCACCCAGGTCGGCCTGGATGCTGCTGCTATCGTAGTCGCTGGTGGGCAGACCGATATCGACGTAATCGATGGGGTCTGCACCGGGATTGTTGTAGAAATCGAGGGTGTATTCGATCCGCGCCGTACCGTCTTCGTTGACGTAGAAGCGCACGTCCGACGTTTGTACCTGGAAGCTATACGTCTGTGCGCTGACACTCTGGAAATTAAATAGAAGAAGTAAGACGAGGAGTAAAACACTCAACCTACGTGGGTTCATTTGACCTCTTTATGGAGAAGGACTACCACTTGGGATCTTCAGTGAGCTGGTAGGTGGTTTTGCAATATGGGCAGGTTACGACCGGGGCGCCGGCGACCATGTGGATGTTTTCAGAAGACAGCGTGCCGCCGCAAGATTTGCACTTCATGGTATCCAGGCTGACGTTGCCGGGCAGATCGATTTTCAGGGTCACGTTGTTGGCATCCCCGGATGGCGCGGCGCTCTTGCGGGAAGCGAAGTAGATCAGCACCAGCCCGATCCCGGCGCTGATGGCGCCGATCAGGATCCATCCGACTTCTCCCTGGGGACTGAAGGCGCCCCAGATAAATAAGACGCCGAAAAAGATCAATATCGCGGCAACGATATAGGCGATAATCTTGCCTGCTCCCATCACGGCCCTCCAACTTGTGAATAGTGTAACATTTACAATCATAGCAGACAACAACAAAAATGAAAACTGCTATAATACCCGTTATGGGCGAACAAACGTTATCACAAGAGATCGAGAAGCTGCGTCAGGAAATTCATTTCCATAATTATCGTTACCACGTGTTGGATACCCCCGTGATCAGTGATTATGAATACGATGGCTTGATGAACCGGCTGCGCCAGTTGGAGGCCGATCATCCCGAGCTGGTGGTGCCCGATTCGCCCACCCAGCGCACGGGAGGCATGGCCGCCGAACGGTTCGTCAAAGTCCGCCATCCGGCGCCCATCCTCAGCCTGAGCAATGCCTTCGACTTGCAAGGGGTACAGGCCTGGTACGAACGCATCCTCAAGCTGGACCAGCGCGTGGCCGGATCGGGTTTTGTATTGGAGCCCAAGATCGACGGCCTGACGGTGGTGTTGCATTATCACCAGGGGGTGTTCAGCCTGGGAGCCACGCGTGGCGATGGCGTCATCGGAGAAGACGTCACCGCCAACCTGCGCACAGTTCGCTCGATCCCGCTCAAAATTCCGGTTCGCCCGGATGGCCCCACTCCGCCGGACACCCTGGTGGTACGTGGCGAGGTGTTCATGGCCATCCGTGATTTCGAGGCGCTCAATGCCCGGCTGCAAGAGGCGGGGGAGCGAGTTTATCTGAACCCACGCAACACCGCCGCCGGCTCTTTGCGCCAGCTCGACCCGTCTATGACGGCTACCCGTAAGCTCCAGCTGTTGACCTACGCGGTGGTGAGCGCCGACGGCCCGATTCCCAACACCCAGTGGGGGATCCTGGAATACCTCAAGGCCCTGGGCTTCCCGGTCAGTGACATTGCTGAACGGGTGAATACGATCGAGGACGTGCTGGAAGTGGGCCCGGCTTGGCTGGGGCGCCGCGACCAGCTGGCCTTCGAGGCCGACGGTGTGGTGATCAAGCTGGACGACCTGGACCTGTCGGCGCAGCTGGGGGTGGTGGGCAAAGATCCCCGCGGGGCCATTGCCTTGAAATTCCCCGCCCGTGAAGTGACCACCCGGCTGAACCAGATCGGCGTCAACGTGGGCCGCACCGGCGTGCTGACCCCGTACGCCATGCTGGAAGCGGTGGAGATCGGCGGGGTGATCGTCAAACAGGCTACTTTACATAACTTCGATTACATTGCTGAAAAAGACATTCGTGTCGGTGACCGGGTGCTGGTCAAACGCGCCGGGGACGTGATTCCCTATGTGATCGGCCCGGTGGCTGAAATCCGCACCGGCGAGGAAGTCATTTACCAGCCGCCACAGACCTGTCCGGCCTGCGGGCAGGCGGTGGAGCATTTCCCCGGGGAAGTGGCCTGGTACTGCGTCAACACGGCCTGCCCGGCGCAGCTGGTGCGCAACCTGGAGCATTTTGTTTCCCGCGGGGCCATGGACATCAATGGCCTGGGGATTCGCATCGTGGAACAGCTGACCGCTTCCGGTAAGGTGCACGACGTGGCAGACCTGTATACCCTGGCCAAAGACGATCTGCTCAGCCTGGAAGGGTTTGCCGACAAGAAAGCCGACAACCTGCTCAATGCCATCGACATATCCCGGCGGCAGACGCTGCCTCGTGTGATCAACGCCCTGGGGATTCGCGGTGTGGGCGAGGTGATGGCGCTGGACCTGGCGGCTCATTACCGGGACCTGGACGAGTTGAGCCGGGCGACGTTCGAAGAACTGAACTTGATCGAGGGCATCGGCCCTAACATTGCCCAGGCTATTGTGGATTGGTTTGCCCGGCCGGCCAACCAGCAGGTGCTCTCCAAGCTGCGTTCTGCCGGGGTGTGGCCCCAGGGTGAGATCGAGCAGACGACCCGGGAGCAGAATGGCCTGCCTCTGGATGGCCTGACCTTTGTGGTCACGGGGACGCTGCCCTCGTATAGCCGCGACGAAATCAAAGAACTCATCCGCTCACAAGGCGGCAAGGTGACCGACAGCGTCAGCAAGTCTACCAGCTACCTGGTGGCCGGAGAGAGTGCCGGGTCGAAGCTGGAAAAAGCCCGTAAAGCCGGCGTCCCGGTCCTCGACGAGGCCGGGTTGATGGATTTGATCCAATCTCGGAAGTCTTAAAAGGAGCGAGCACGGGCAAGGTATGGCGCTGCCCGTGTCTCTTGACGTCTACGATGAACACGATTCAATTGAAACCCGGGCGCGATAAATCTGTCCGCCAGAGACACCCGTGGATCTTTTCCGGGGCGGTGGCCAGGGTGGAGGGTAACCCGGCCGCCGGGGAGACGGTCCTGGTGCGTAGTGCAGGGGGCGAAGCGTTGGGCGTGGCCGCCTACAGCCCGGCGTCGCAGATCCGGGCGCGCATGTGGGCGTGGCAGGAGATGGCCATTGACCGGGCGTTTTTCCAACGCCAGCTGGAAAAGGCCATTCATCTGCGCCAGGCATTGATTGACCCGGCGGAGAGCAATGCCTATCGCCTGGTGCACGGCGAATCGGATGGCCTGCCGGGGATAGTGGTGGACCGCTACGGTGATTGGCTGGTCTTGCAAAGCCTTTCGGCGGGGGCGGAGTATTGGAAAGAAGTCATCGTGGAATGCCTGGTGGATTGCACCGGGGTGCGCAACGTCTATGAGCGTTCTGACGTCGATGTGCGCAAGATAGAAGGCCTGGAGGAGCGCGTGGGGGTGCTGTGCGGGGAGGCGCCGCCAACCAGCATGCAGGTGTGCGAATATGGCTTGAAATTCTCCGTCGACCTGTGCACCGGCCAGAAGACCGGTTTTTACCTGGACCAGCGTTATAACCGCCGCGTCGTGCAGGGCCTGGCACAGGGCCGGCAGGTCTTGAACTGTTTTTGTTACACAGGCGGCTTTACGGTCCACGCCCTGGCCGGTGGAGCGGCAGAGGTGCTCTCGGTGGATAGCTCGGCGGAGGCCCTGGAACGCGGGGCCGAGAACGTGGCCCTCAATGGATTTCCGGCGGACCAGGCTGCCTGGCTGCAGGGCGACGTCTTCCAGGTGCTGCGCAGCATGCGCGACCAGAATCGTCATTTCGACCTGATTATCCTGGACCCACCCAAGTTTGCTCCCACGGCGGCGCAGGCCGAACGGGCCGCGCGGGGTTACAAAGATATCAATCTGCTGGCGTTTAAAATGCTCCGCCCGGGGGGCTTGCTGGCCACTTTTTCCTGCTCGGGTGGGGTTTCGGCGGATCTGTTTCAGAAGATCGTAGCCGGGGCCGCCCTGGACGCCCACGTTGAGGCGCGCATCGTCGAGCGCCTGGCCCAGGGGCGTGACCACCCGGTGGCTCTGAATTTTCCCGAGGGGGCTTATCTCAAAGGATTAGTCTGCCAGGTAGCGTAACCCCCCTGAGGCGCGGGTATGATGGATCTTCCCCTGCTGCAAACCAAGCTGTTTATTCCCTCGTTACAACCGGACCGGGTGGCACGCGAGAGCCTGGTCGCCTGTATCCAGACCGGCATCCACCAGGGCCATCGCCTGACCCTGGTGTCGGCCCCGGCCGGCGCGGGCAAGACCACGCTGTTGAGCTCCTGGGTGGAAGCCTGGGGGGATGGGCAAAGAATCAAGATCGCCTGGCTGTCGTTGGAGAAAGAAGACAGCGACCCGTTACGCTTTGCTACCTACCTGCTGGCGACGTTGCAGGCGGCCTGCCCTGGCCTGGGGCGCAGCATCCAGACCGGGTTGCAGCAGGCATTCGAACCGCTGGCGCTGCGCGCGGTCCTGGCGCCCTTGAT
>JAAZNB010000529.1 GCA_012798515.1 Chloroflexota bacterium | reverse complement strand
TGTACCCGGGGGTCTTCGTTCAGCGACTTGACCAGGTCTTCGACATCCTGCTGCGCAGCCGTGGCCGGCAGCTGGTGGCCGATCGACTCGATGCCCACTTCCTCACAGGCCTTGATTTTGGAACGCACGTATACGTGCGAAGCCGGGTCGTCGCCCACCAGCACGGTGGCCAGGCCCGGGCGGATCTTTCCGGATTGTACGCGCTTTTCCACTGCCTGGGCAACTCCGGCGCGCACCTGTTCGGCAATGCTCTTTCCATCGATGATCTGACCCATCATACAGTTCTCCTTGTAAACACAGTGTTTTCCAGAAATAAACAGTATGCCTGTCGAAAGCTTGAATCGTGATGACATATATAACATAGATAAATCTTACTTAACATCCGAGTGAATAGTTTCACCAATTTGTCTGACAATAATCACTGGCAGGCACCCTCACTATCTTACCCGATAACCGGCAAGAGCGGTGAATCTCCCCGACCCGGGCGCTACGGCAGTATGCAAAGTTGCCCCTCAAAACTCTTTCGCCACGGGGCGCAGACAGGGCCATTCGGCGGCTTTACACGCGGTCCCGTTTTTTCTGCGAGATGGCTGCAAGCAGCCATCTCGCACTCTTTAAAACCCCCGCCCTTGAGGGCGGGGATTGAGGGGGGACCGCACTTTGCATAGAAAAATTATTTTGCTGTGTTTACCCTGGCCCAGGCGTAAATTTGCCTTTCAACGCGCTGGCTTTTCAGATACAATCATTGCAATCAAGATATTCACTCCCCATTGGCGTGCTTCTCCATGAATTACGCTATAATTGCGGAAAGAGGAGGAAATGGATGAGTAAAATATGTGTCATTGGGACCGGGTATGTCGGTCTGGTTACTGGAACGTGTTTTGCCGATTTAGGCAACAGGGTCGTATGCCTGGACGTAGATGAAAGCCGCATTTCTCGGATCAATGACGGTGTCATGCCCATCTATGAGCCCGGTCTGGAACAGCTCGTGGAGCAGAACGTACACTCCGGGCGGCTGACTTTTTCCACCAACCCTCAAGAAGCCCTGGCGAATGCCGAATTCGCGTTTATTGCCGTAGGAACGCCCTCCGGTGTGGACGGAGAGGCCGACCTGCAATACGTTCGCTCGGCGGCCGAATCAATTGCCGACAACGTCGACCATCCCATCGTGGTGATCAACAAATCGACCGTACCGGTCGGTACAGGCGACTGGGTCACCGACGTGATCAAGAAACGTCGCGGCGGGACGCCGCTCGAATTCAGTGTGGTCTCCAACCCCGAGTTCCTGCGCGAGGGCTCGGCTATCAACGATTTCATGAACCCCGACCGGGTGGTGCTGGGCTCCACGAACCGGGAGGCCGCTAACCAGGTGGCGCAGCTTTATCTGACCCTACGCTGCCCCATCCTGGTCACCGACCTGCGCACGGCGGAAATGATTAAATACGCCTCCAACGCCTTTCTGGCCACGCGTGTTTCCTTTATTAATGAGATCGCCAACATGTGTGAAGAGCTGGGCGCCGACGTGCGCGAGGTTTCCCTGGGTATGGGCTACGACCGGCGCATCGGGCACGCCTTCCTCGACGCCGGCCTGGGCTGGGGCGGCAGCTGCTTCCCCAAAGACGTCAAAGCCCTGGCACACATGGCCGTGCTGCACGGCACCCACCCGCAGCTCCTGCAGGCCGTGATGGAAATCAACCGCAACCAGCGCCGGCGGGTTATCTTCAAGTTGCGTAAAGCGCTGGGCAGCCTGAACGACAAAGTGGTCGGTGTGCTGGGTTTATCCTTCAAACCCAATACCGACGATATCCGCGAAGCCCCCTCCCTGGAAGTCATCCACCTGCTGCTCAACGAAGGGGCCATCGTCAAGGCTTACGATCCGCAGGCCATGGAAAACGCCAAGGCCATGTTCAGCCGCATCACCCTGTGCGAGAATCCCTACGAAGTCGCCGACGGCGCCGACGCACTGGTGCTGGCCACCGAATGGAATGAATTCAAACAGCTGGATTTCGAACGCATCTGCCAGTTGATGCGCCGCCCGCTGATCCTGGACGGCCGCAACCTGTGGGACGCCAACGCCCTGCGCGGCATGGGCTTCACCTATTACGGCGTCGGGCACAGTACGCAAGCCAACGGAGAATAAACCGCCATCCTCTGCGGGGACTGTTATAATGGAGGTGACATTCGGCCGCCACACAGACACCCCCACGCCCCATACGCCACCCCACCTCACGGGGCCGGTGGTAGGGACTGAAATTCCGAATGCGCTCTCAATTCGAACCATCCAGGGTGTGTTTCCAGACCATGAGCTGGAAACACACTTCTGAATTTAACCTTTGATTCGTTTTTACGCAGAAAGATCATGAGTACGACGCCCCAAGAACAGCACAAAATCACAACCCAATTCATCCGCCAGAAGAAACAACGCCATCAGGCCATCACCATGATGACCGCCTACGATTATCCCACCGCCCAGCTGGTCGACGAGGCCGGCATGGACACCATCCTGGTCGGCGACTCGCTGGGCATGGTGGTGCTGGGCTACGACACCACCCTGCCGGTGACCATGGAAGACATGCTCCACCACTGCCGGGCCGTGGCGCGCGGCGCCCACCGGGCCTTGTTGATCGGGGACATGCCTTTCCTATCCTACCAGGTTTCGGTCAGTGAAGCCGTGCGCAACGCCGGTCGCTTCCTGCAGGAAGCCGGCATGGACGCAGTCAAACTGGAAGGGGGACGTGAACGCCTGGATGCGGTGCGGGCCATCGTGCAGGCAGGCATCCCGGTCGTTGGCCACATCGGCCTGACGCCCCAATCGGTTCACCAGTTGGGGGGCTTTCGCATGCAGGGCAACACGGCGCAAGACGCCCAACGCCTGTTCGAAGACGCCCAGCTGCTGCAAGCAGCCGGTTGTTTTGGCATCGTCCTGGAATCCATCCCGGCGCAGCTGGCCGGCTACATCACCGAACACATAGAGATCCCTACCATCGGCATCGGCGCCGGCCCGCACTGCGACGGCCAGGTGCTGGTGCTCCACGACATGCTGGGCATTTTCGATCGTTTTAAACCCCGCTTTGCCAAGGCCTACGCCAACCTGCACGGCGACATCCTGACCGCCCTGGGCCAGTACAAGACAGAGGTCGAATCCGGTGCTTTCCCGGCCCCAGAACACACCGCGCACATGTCCGGCGAAACCTGGGACCAGTTTCTGCACCAGGTAGGCCAATGAAATGGAAGGGCAACTGGTCATCGTTGGGGCCGGCGCGCTGGGATGCCTGTTTGCATCCCGCCTGTCGGCGGGCGGAACACGGCTGACCATCCTGGATACCTGGGCGGAAGGCGTGCAAGCCATCCGCCAGCACGGCATCCGGGTGAGCGCCGGTGAGCACAGCCAGGTCTACCCGGCTGCGGCCACGACCCGCCCCGAGGAAATCCAGGACGCCCGCTGGGGGCTGGTCCTGGTCAAATCCTGGCAGACCCAGTCCGCGGCCGGATTGCTGCAGGCCTGCCTGCGGCCTCACAGCCGCGTGCTCACCTTACAAAACGGGCTGGGCAACGACACGCTCCTGGCTCAATCCCTCCCAGGGCACACGGTGCGGGCCGGCATGTGCAGCCTGGGCGCCACCCTGCTCTCCCCGGGCCACATCCGCTTTGGCGGCGAGGGAGATGTGCTGGTGGACGACAGCGATTGGGCAGAGCTCTTGCAGGGCGCCGGGTTATCGGCGCGCTGTACCCCTGAGCTCGAATCCTACCGCTGGGCCAAGCTGATCGCCAACGCGGCTATCAACCCGGTCACCGCCCTGCTGGGCATCACCAACGGGCAGCTGGCCGAATCGGCCTACGCCTGGCAGGTGGCCCGGCGCGCCGCGGAAGAAGCCGCCCAGGTGGCCTACGCCCTGGGCGTGCGCCTGCCCTTCGAGCACCCGGAAGAATACGTGCGTAACATAGCCCAACGTACCGCCGCCAACCGCTCCTCCATGCTGCAAGACGTGCAGCGCGGCGCTCCGACTGAAATCGACGCCATCACCGGGGCCGTGCTTCACCTGGGATTGCAACACAATGTCCCCGTACCCACTCACCAGACTTTATATGAACTGATCCAGGCCGTCGTGGCTTCTCACCGGGACGACCGGGGATAACCTGCACTCATCGAAAGGAAATACCGCATGCAAATCGTGCATTCGTTCCAGGAACTACGTTCCGCCCGCTCCCAGATGTCCGGCACCGTCGGCCTCGTTCCAACCATGGGGTTCCTGCACGAAGGCCATCTCTCCCTGGTACGCGCCGCCCGCGCCGCCTGCGACCACGTGGCCGTCAGCATCTTCGTCAACCCCACCCAATTCGGCCCTAAAGAGGACCTGGCCAATTATCCCCGGGATCTGGATCACGATGCGGCCCTGCTGGAAAAAGCAGGGGTCGACCTGGTGTGGAACCCCACGCCCGAAGAAATGTACCCCCAGAACTACCAGACCTGGGTAAGCGTGGAAGACCTGACCCGCCCCCTGGAAGGCGGTTACCGCCCCGGGCATTTCCGCGGCGTCACCACCGTGGTAGCCAAGCTGTTCAACGCCGTCCAGCCCCACAAGGCTTTCTTCGGGCAAAAAGACGCCCAGCAGGCGGCCGTCATCCGCCAGATGGTGCGTGACTTGAGCTATCCCATCGAAATCGTGGTGTGCCCCATCCAGCGCGAGGCAGATGGCCTGGCCATGTCCAGCCGTAACACCTACCTGAGCCCCCAGGAACGCCGGGCCGCCCTGGTGCTGTCCCGCTCGCTGTTCAAAGCCAGAGACGCCTACACAGCCGGCAGCCGGGACGCAGCCGCCCTGCGCCAGCTCGTACTGGACAGCCTGGCCCAGGAGCCGCTGGCCAACGTACAGTACGTTTCCTGCGCCGATTTCGAGACCCTGCAAGAAGTGGATACGCTCCAACATCCTGCCCTGCTTTCCATGGCCGTGTACGTCGGTAAGACCCGCCTGATCGACAACGTCATCCTGGGGTAGGTGCGCTGCCGCCTCCCCCCTGTTCGCCGCCGGACAGGGAGCTTCAGAAAGAGGCATTTCTCACCCGGAAAATGCCTCTTTCTGGTTTCTACGTCGCCTGTAAAGCGACTGCATATGAGCCTCGAAGTTACCCACTGCTAGACTTTGGGGCCCACCGGGCCTCATGATATAATCAAGCTCGCAACCATTAGCCCGGGAATACTATTGCGGAGGAAAACCCATGCAGACGCAGCATACCCAATACAAGCGCAGCGACCTGCTCAAAGTCAGCGGTCGTGTAGATAGCGCCACATCTCCCCAGTTTGCAGACGCCATCAACGCCATTCTGGACGCCGGACGATTCAAGATAATCATCGACATGAGCGAAGTCGAGTTTATTTCCAGCGCCGGGCTGCGCGTCCTGGTGAACG
Organism: Chloroflexota bacterium; assembly: GCA_012798515.1. GTDB lineage: Bacteria > Chloroflexota > Anaerolineae > Anaerolineales > Anaerolineaceae > JAAZNB01. Next base: position 15,310 of record JAAZNB010000529.1, on the reverse strand, counting down.
CCCAAAAAGTCTGCAAGCGTTACAACCGGGGTGAAATCGTCCTCAGCAACCTGCCGCCCAAGATCTATTCCGCCATGGATCTGGCAGGATTTACGACCCTGTTTAAAATCTTTGATGACGTGCTTACCGCCGTCGGGAATCTTTGATCAGTTTGACGCCCACCATCCGCACAGCGACCTTCACAGGCCGCTATGACAGTCTACGCCTCATCGCTGCTTTCGTGCGTAAAGCAGCTGAAGATGCCGGGTTGGATACGACCTCCGTGTACATGGTCGAAACAGCAGTCGACGAAGCATGCTCGAACATCATCGAGCATGCTTACGGTGGGGAAGACATCGGGGATATTGAGATTACCTGCCAGATCCACCCGTATGGGTTGAAAGTAATCTTGCTTGATTACGGTAAATCTTTTAATCCGGGGGAAATTCCTGAACCAAAAATAGACGTGCCGCTGGAAGAACGCGAATCTCACGGCCTGGGATTGTTCTTCATGCAGAAAATGATGGATGAAATCCAATTCGAATTTTCTGAAGAAAACGGCAACGTGTTGTCCATGACCAAGTTCAAGGAGAAAAAGGCCGGATGAAGTCGCAAGGCCAGGCCGCGAGACCGGATTGGCGTACTTTTTTACACCTGGGAGAACGGCTGGTCGAACAGCAAAATGCTGCTGCTCAGTGTAAGCTGGTCGTCGAAACGATCCAGGACCACCTGCACGCCCAGGCCGAGGTCTGGTTGGCCGAACCTTATTTCCCGCTGCCCGGTGAAGTCTACGCCCATCTCTTGCCGGACCCGGCTGCGCCGGGGGCTGTGGCCGATGCCTTCCAGCGGCGCAAGGCCATATACCTCTCGACCAACGAAGCCGCGGCGCAGTCTGCCTTCCCCTTGATCTCCCAGGAACGCCTGCTGGGAGTGCTCTACGCCCGGCGCGAGGCCGGCAACCCCTTCCAGCCCGAGGAAATCGAATACCTCACCGGCCTGGCCGCCCACATGGCGCTTTCGCTCCAGGTGGCCCGCCACATCGCCATCAAGAACTGGCGCTACGAACAGCTCTCCCTGGTCCGCTCGGTGAGCGCCCAGATCTCCAAGATGACCAACCTGGACGACCTGTGTCACCAGGTGACTGCGTTGATCCAGGCTACATTTAACTATTACTACGTGGCCCTCTTCACCGTCGAGGCCGGGCCGGAAAAGATCCTCTTCCGCGCCAGCGCCGGCCAGACCCAGGCCGGCCAGAAAGCAGTCCAGATCAGCATTCCCGCCTTCGAAGGCATTATCGGCCAGGTGGTGGCTACCGGGGAGGAGATCCTGGCCCGCGACGTGCGCCACGAGCCGCGCTACCGGTTCATCGACCGCCTGCCGGAGACGCTCTCCGAGCTGGCCATCCCCCTCAAAGTGGACGATGAGCTGTTCGGTGTGTTGGATGTGCAGAGCAACCAGGTGGATGCCTTTCACGAGATGGATATCCTGGTGCTGCGCGCCCTGGCCGACAACGTGGCCATCGCCATCGAAGATGCCCGTCTGTACAGCGATGTCCAGCAGAGCGCTGAGCAGATCGGCGCCATCCTGGAAATCAGCCATGCCCTGACTTCGATCCTCGAGCTGGACGAGCTGCTGCGTGAGGTCGTCCACCTGATCCAGAAACACTTCGGCTATCCCTTCGTGCACCTCTTCACCGTGCATTCCATCCGCCGCAAAATCATCTACCGCGCCGGGAGCGGCGCGCGCAGCCAGGCCATGCTCGAAAACGAGCTGTCCTACGACCTGAACGATCCCACCGGGATGATCCCCTGGGTGGCCCGCTCGGGCCAGTCGCTGCTGGCCAATGACGTCTCCCGAGAGCCCTTGTACCGCGACTCGGTGCTGCAGCCCGCCAACACCCAGGCCGAGCTGACCATCCCGCTGGTTTACGCCGGCCACGTGCAGGGGGTGCTGGACATTCAGAGCGACCAGCTGTCCGCCTTCAGCCAGAACCAGCGCGCCCTCCTGGAAGCCCTGGCGGCCAGCATCGCCATCGCCATCCGCAATGCTACCATCTATCGCTCGGAACGCTGGCGCCGCCAGGCGGCAGAAAGTCTGCGTGACGTGGCCGTGCTGCTGTCGGCCAACGTAGGCCTGGAGAAGTTGTTGGACACCATCTTGAGCGAGCTGGAACACAACCTGCCCAGCGAAGCCTCGGCCATATGGCTGCTGGAGCAGCCCAAGGAAGGCGGAGCGCAAGCCTCACCCGGGTTATGGCTGGCTGCCGTGCACGGCGCCGACGCCGCCAAGGTGATCCTGGCCAAGCAAAACTCGGAGAGCGCCCATTCCTGGCTGTACCACGCCGTGGAGTTACCCAGCCCCACCATCCGGCGCTCCGGGGACCCCTACGGTCCTTTGGGTAGGGCCATGCAATTCCCCGCCGATTATTCCTCGATCGCGGCTCCCATGCGCGCCGGAGAACAGGTGTTGGGCATCCTGACCCTGGCACACCACACCCCGGGCCGTTACGGCAGTGAAGCCGCTGCCATGACCACCACCTTTGCCAGCTACGGCGCCGTGGCTTTCCAGAACGCCCGCTACTACATCGAGGCCCAGGAACAGGCCTGGATCTCGACCGCCCTGTTGGAAATCGCCGAAACCAGCCAGAACGCCACCACCAGCGAGGATCTATTTGCCACCATGGTACGCCTGGCGCCGCTGATGGCCGGGGTGCAAAAATGCGCCTTCCTGGTTTGGGAAGAGCCTCTCCAGGCCTATGCCCTCAAAGACTGGCACGGCTTTACTCCCCTCAGCCCCCAGCAGTACTTTCGCGAACCAGACATGCCGGCCCTGGCCGAGGTGCACCGCACCTCCGAGCTGCTGCAAGTGCACCACGTCGAGCAGGAGCTCGCCCCGTTCTTCGCGGCCAGTTTTGCCGACATGTATGCTGTGTTCGTCCTACCTCTGGTAGCCCACAATCAGGTGTTGGGGATGCTCATCGCCGGGCTGCCCCAGCCCCGCGCTACGGCGCTCGAGCCGGACAACCAGCAGCACGTCCTCAACATCTTACAGGGCATTGCCCACCACACCGCCGCCGGCCTGGAGAGCATCCAGCTCCTGGAAGCCCGCCAGGAAGAGAGCTACGTCACGGCTGTTCTGCTGCAAGTGGCCCAGGCGGTAGTTTCCCAAAATAACTTGAACGACATCCTGGACACCATCGTCCACCTGATGCCCATCCTGGTCGGTATCGATACCTGTGTGATGTACCTGTGGGATCCGGAAAATGGTAGTTTCACGCCCCGGCAGGCGTTCAGCGGTTCTCACCAACAGGAAACCGCGCTGCTCCAGCGCGCTTACCGGCCGGGTGAATTCGTCCTCCTCGACCAGGTGCAACGCCAGAACCAGCCATTTTTCTGCTCCCTGAGCCCCTCTCAAGACCGGGTAGAGGATTGGTTACGCCTGCCGTGTTTCAGCGACAGCCAGAACGCCCTCCCTGACCGCGCCCCCGACCATGACTGGCTGTTGGGGTTCCCCCTGGCAGTCAAAGGGGACATTTTCGGGGTCATGCTGGCCAAAGAGGCCGGTGCGCCTCTGCGCCAGCGGGAACGGCGCCTGGAAATCATCACCGGCGTGGCGCAGCAAACTGCCCTCGCCATCCAAAATGAAGTCTTTAGAGCAGAAATGGCCGAGCGGGACCGCATGGAGCGCGAGCTGGCCCTGGCGCGCCAGATCCAACAGACCTTCCTGCCCAGCAAATTCCCGCGCCTGCACGGGTGGGAACTGGACGCCCGCTGGCAAACCGCCCGGCGAGTAGGTGGTGATTTCTACGATGTCTTCCGCCTTAGCCACCGCCGACTGGGACTGGTCATCGCCGACGTGTCCGACAAAGGGCTGCCGGCCGCCCTGTACATGACCGTGGCCCGCACCCTGATCCGTTCCACCGCACAGCACACCCACCTGCCCTCTGCCGTCCTGGAGCAGGTCAACACCCTGCTCGTGCACGACTCGCAGGACAGTATGTTCGTCACGGCCGTGTACGCCATTGTCTCCCTGGAAACCGGGGAGGTCAGCTACGCCAACGCCGGCCACAACCTGCCGCTGGTGTTGCGAGGCGAAGATGGCCGCGTCAAGGCCCTGCCCAAGGGAGGCATGGCCATGGGGGTGATGCCCGACATCCAGCTGGAAGTGCATCATTTCAAGCTCGATTACGGGGATACGCTCTACCTGTACACCGACGGCGTCACCGATGCCTTCGCCCCCGGCGGAGAGAGCTTCGGCGAGGAACGCCTCCAACAGGTGGCCGCCCGGGCTTGCGGAAACCCCGTCCATGTCTTACTGGATCATATCGAGCAAGCCGTAGCCGCTTTTCAAGACACCGAGCCGGCCTCAGACGACATGACCATGCTAGCTATCCGGCGGGCTACCCCGCCGCTAACCAACAGCAACGAGGAATCACATGACGAGTAAACGCGCGGTATTATGGGATCTCGATGGGGTCCTGGTAGATACGATGGAGGTGCACTTTCGCGCCTGGGTCGCGTCTATGGCCCACTTCGGCATCGACAACTACACGAGGGAGGATTTCATTCGCACCTTCGGTATGACCAACCGGGCCATCCTGCCCACCTTCTTCCCAGACGCTACATTAGAAGAGATCGACGCGATGAGCGAATACAAGGAGAAGGCCTTCCGTGACCTGGTGCCCGGGAACGTGCATATCTTGCCTGGGGCAGAAGCCTGGTTGAAGCAGTTTAAATCCTGGGGGTTGGCGCAGGCCATCGCCTCCTCGGCCCCGATTGAAAACATCGACAGCCTGGCAGACGCCATGCACATCCGCCCCTATTTCAATGCCCTTGTCTCGGCTTACGAGCTGGGCAGCAAACCCTCTCCGGCCGTATTCCTGAAAGCCGCCGAGATGGTCGGGGTTCCCCCTCAAGAATGCATGGTGGTCGAAGACGCCCCGGCCGGCATTGAAGCCGCTTCCCGGGCCGGGATGACCTGCCTGGCGGTAGAGACCAGCCACGCCGCCGCCCTCCTGGGACGCGCCACCCGGGTGGTCAAGAACCTGGAACATTTCAGCCTGGAAGACGCCCGGCTGCTGCTGGAACTGGACGGCGCCGTCGCCTAGCGTTTTCCGTGCCTGGGCGCCGGGGAAGCCGGGTCGGTAGTCGTCGCGCCGTCCCCATCCCCGGCGCCCAGTACCTCTTTCCCCATCCAACGCATTGCAGCGTCATAATGATACACCACCGGCACCCCGGTGGGGATGTACAGGTCGGGGATGTCCTCGTCCGGGATGTCCTCCAGATATTTCACCAGGGCACGCAGGCTGTTGCCGTGCGCCACAACCAGCGTCGTCCTGGCACGCCGCAGTGCCGGAAGGATGGTTTCCTGCCAGTAAGGCAAAACGCGCAGCTGGGTATCCTCCAATGACTCGCCACCTGGCAGCCAGGCCGGGTCTACCCCGGCATAACGCCGGTCGAAACGCGGGTGAGTGGGATCGTTCCGGTCCAGGACCGGCGGGCGGGTCTTGAAACTGCGCCGCCACTGGAATACCTGCTCGGCCCCGAAGACCTGGGCTGATTCGGCCTTGTTCAGCCCTTGCAAAGCGCCGTAGTGACGTTCGTTCAACCGCCAGCTCAGCTCTACCGGCACCCAGACCTGATCCGCCTGCGCTAACACGATCCACACCGTGCGGATGGCCCGTTTCAACACCGAGGTATACACCTCGTCGAATTGAAAACCCGCCTCCCGGAGCAGCTGCCCGGCGCGCCGGGCCTCCTGGATCCCTTCACCGGTCAGGTCGACGTCCGTCCACCCCGTGTAGCGATTCGCCAGGTTCCATTCACTTTGTCCGTGCCTGAGCAACACCAGGTCAACCATGCCTTACCACGCTCCTACCAGTTTTTTCTCCATTCTAATAGATTTTTGTCGCCCGGCCTACCAGGTCGCGGGTAGGGTTAAGTCACATACCCGCATTTGCTCAAGTTAGGCACCCCAATGGACGAAAATAGAACTATATCAACTGTTCGGTTTTTATAAAGCTGTAAATACCAGCTTCAGGGCTTTGCCGTAAAGCAATGCTATAATCTAGCCGCAAAATCATATTTATTTTTGGCAGAAGAGTATGCAGTTTCGCATCCCAGAGTTGTTGTTTTCTCGAACGAAACTAATCAGCGTCTTGACCGTCATCCTAATCTGCGCCTTCACGTTTACCAGTTATTTCAGTTACAACGTGACGCAGGAGATGATTTCCCAAAAGACCAAAACAGAGACCCTGCCCCTGATTAGCGATAATATCTACTCAGAAATACAACAAGAGCTGATCACCCCCATCAACGGCTCATCTCTCATGGCCAATGATTCCTTCTTGATCAACTGGGTACTGGATGGGGAGAACAACGAAACCGAAATCAACCAGTATTTGAAGCGTATCAAAGAGAAGTACGGTTATTTCAGCACCTTTTTCGTCTCGGATATCACCCACAATTATTATTACTACGACGGGATCCTCAAGCAAATCAGCCCCACGGATGCCCACGACGTGTGGTACTACCGCTTTCGCGATTCACAGGTCAGTTACGCCCTGGACGTGGACACCGACGAAGCCACCCACGGCACACTGACCATTTTCATCAATCACCGCCTGGTGGATCAGAATGGCAACTTTCTGGGCGTTACCGGGGTAGGGCTGGAGATGGACTCCTTCGGCAAGATGTTGGATAGTTACCGCACACGCTTCGGCCCCCTGACCTATATGGTCGACGCCAATGGGGTCATTCAGGTGCATCCCGACCTGAACCTGGTGGAAAAAGTCAATATCCGGGATCTGGAGGGGCTTTCTGGCCTCAGCGAGGACCTCCTATCTAAAAAAACCGGCACCAATATCTTCGAGTATCGCAACCAACAAGGCAATATCATCCTCTCTGCGCGGTACTTCCCGGATTTCGATTGGTTCTTGATCGTGGAACAAAACCAGACGCAGGCCATGGGGACTGCCAGGGAATCCCTGGTCAGGAACCTGGGGATCGGCATTGGTGTGACCATTCTGGTCATCCTCCTGGTGACGCTGACCACCAACGTCTTCTATTCCAAACTGGAAAAACTGGCCGTCAATGACGAACTGACCGGTCTGTACAACCGCAGGAAATTCTCAGAGCTATTCGAGCGTGAAATCTCGATTGCTGAGCGCTGCAATGAGCCCTTGAGTTTGCTGATGATCGACCTGGACCGCTTCAAGCCGGTCAATGACGATTACGGGCACCCGATCGGCGACCAGCTTTTGAAGGAAATCGCCGGCTTTATGAAACAAGAAATCCGCGATATCGACGTCATCAGCCGCTGGGGAGGCGAAGAATTCGTTGTGCTGCTACACAAGACCGACATGGAACAGGCTTACGAAGTGGCCGAACGGATAAGAAAGGCCATCCAGGTTACCCACTTCGTCGCGGATAAGGGTGGCATCTCCAAAACGGTCAGCATCGGCATCTCCGACGCCCGATCCAGCGACTACGACATGGAACGCATGATCTCCCTGGCCGACAAGGCCATGTACCTCGCCAAGCAAGCCGGCAGGAACCAGACCCGCGTCAGCCCACCCCAGGCAGCCTGAGCCGGACGAGGTATCCATCCTGGTCACTCTCCACGCGTGGGCGTGGCTCATTCGAGCGGGGAGCTAGAGCTTCGCCAGGCGTCTACCGGATGGCAGCAGCGGGGTAAAATCCCGGGCCCATTGCCACCGCATCCACAAATCCACACCCGCATAGTACATATGTGCTATAATCACTCCAGAATATAAACGTTTCCTATTCAGGTTTGTTGCTCTTGGGAGAACACCATGCCCGAACTACCCGAAATTATCTGTCGCGCCTCGGAGATGAACCGGGAACTGCCCGGCCGCCGGATCGCCGCTATAGAAATCCTGCAACCCAAATGCCTCAACGTCGAGGCGGATGAATTTCAGCGCGCCCTGAGCGATGCGACCATCCAGGCAGTCACCCAGCGGGGCAAATGGTTGTTCATCCACACCACCCAGGGCTGGCTGCTGATCAACCTGGGCATGGGCGGAGAAGTGTTGCTCACCGACCGGGAACATATGCCGGAGAAATATCGCCTGGTTTTCGATTTCGAGGACGGCGCCTGTCTGGCGGTCAATTTCTGGTGGTTTGGATACGCTCATTACGTAGCCGAGGATCTCCTCGCAGAGCACAGGCTGACCAGCCATATCGGGCCCAACGCCCTGGAAGCCACACCCCCATTCTTAGCAGAGCGTTTTGCCGGCCAGCGCACCCGGCTCAAATCCTGGCTGCTGAACCAGGAAAACGTAGCCGGCATCGGTAACGCCTACATCCACGACATCCTTTACCTGGCCCGCCTCCACCCGCAGCGGGCGGTCAACAGCCTGTCGCCCGAGGAAATCGAAGCCTTGGTCCAGGCCATCCACCGGGGCCTCGAGCCCAGCATCGCCTGCGGTGGGGCCTTCTACGAGAAGGACTTATACGGACAGAATGGCGGCTTCCGCCACGAGGACATCATCGTTGGCTACCGGGAAGGCCAGCCCTGCCCCACCTGCGCTACGCCGATTGTGAAAATAAAAACCGGCAGCACTTCCAGTTTCATTTGTCCCACCTGCCAGGTATAATTGATCTTTCGCCTGCCGTCCACGCCAAACAACCGGGCCGGAATGCGCAGGCTGCGGAGGGTAATTTGGCGCTACAGCACGAACAGATGAGCGATTACGACTTAAAGAATTCTATTTCCACCAATCGCCTGGTAGGGATCTGGCGCATGATGAGTGGCTATCACGGCCGCTACCTGGGAGCGGCCTTCTGCCAGGGCATTGCGGCCCTGTCCAAGATGGCCACCTATCTCTTACTGCGTTATTTCGTCGACCACTATTTCTCCGATACAGTCCAGGCCGTCAGCCTGCCCATCCTGGCCGCCGGGTTTATCGGCCTGGCCTTGCTGGAGGGGGGATTTACCTTTTTAACCGGCCGCTTTGCCGCCCAGACCGCCGAAGGTATCGCCCGGCGCCTGCGGGAATACCTGTTCGACCACATCCAGCACCTGACCTTTCATTACCACAGCCAGGCCGAGACCGGTGACCTGATCCAACGCGCCACGTCCGACATCGACGCCGTCCGGCGCTTCTTTGCCGACCAGGCCATCGGTGTGGGGCGCATCATCCTGCTCTTCCTGGTTAATTTCATCGCTTTGACCACCCTCAACGCCCGCCTGGCCTGGATCTCGATCGTCGTGGTGCCGGTGGTCGTGGTGGTATCGGTTTACTTCTTCCGGCGCATCACCCGCGCCTACGAAGCCTACCAGGAGCAGGAAGCAGTCCTCTCCACCACCCTGCAGGAAAACCTGGCCGGGGTGCGTGTGGTTAAGGCTTTTGCCCGCCAGGAATATGAAAAATCGAAATTCGAGAAAGACAACTGGGAAAAGCTGCTGCGCGGCAAACGCCTGCTGTCCTTGCAATCCTTCTTCTGGCCGCTAATGGACGTCATTTGCGGCGCCCAGCTGCTCACCGGCTACCTGATTGGGGCCCTGATGGCGATCCGTGGTGAGATCAGCCTGGGCACCTACCTGGCTTATGCCGGGATGGTGATCTGGATCATCTACCCCATGCGTAACCTGGGCCGCCTGGTCGTGCAGATGTCCACCGGGTTGGTGTCTTACGGGCGCATCATGGAGATCATCCGGGAAGATCGCGAGCCCCTGGACGCCGGTGACTACCTTCCCACCCAGGACATGCAGGGCGCCATCCAGTTCGAACGTGTCGGCTTCGAGTATGAACCGGGCAGCGTCGTCCTGGAGGACATCACCTTCGATTGCCAGCCCGGCCAGGTGGTCGCCCTGTTGGGTTCCACCGGATCGGGGAAAACCACCCTGGTCAACCTGCTGCCGCGCTTCTACGAATATACCCAGGGCAGCATCCGCCTGGATGGAGTCGAGTTGCGCCGCTACCCGCGGCGTTACCTGCGCCGCCAGATCGGCATTGTGGAACAGGAACCTTTCTTGTTCTCCCGCTCGATCCGCGAAAATATCACTTACGGAGTGGACCGCGCGGTGAGCGACGAAGAGATCCAGGCCGCCGCGCGCTCAGCCGCCATCCACGACATCATCATGACCTTCCCTCAGGGCTACCAGACCATCGTGGGCGAAAAAGGCGTCACCCTCTCCGGTGGTCAAAAACAGCGCGTGACCATCGCCCGCACCCTGCTCAAAGACCCGCGCATCCTCATCCTGGACGACTCTACCTCTTCGGTGGACACCGAGACCGAAGCCGAGATCCACACCGCCCTACAAAGCCTGATGCACAACCGCACTACGTTCATCATTGCCCATCGCATCCAGACCATCATGGACGCCGACCTGATCCTGGTCATGGAAGGCGGGCGCATCGTCCAGCGCGGCCGTCACAGCCAGCTGTTGGCCGAACCCGGCATCTACCGCCGTATCTTCGATATCCAGACCCGCATCGAGGATGAGCTAGAAAAGGAGATTTCCAGTGTCGTTTGATTATTTCGAAGAAGAGGATTTCGCGACACAGTTCAACGGCAGAACGCTGCGCAGGATCCTGGGCTTGACCCGACCGCACTGGAAATGGCTGCTCGGATTCCTGGTTTCGATTGCCCTATTCGCCGCCAGTGACTCGTACATCACCTTCCTCACCAAGCAGATCATCGACGAGGGCATCGCCGCCCGCGACCAGGCCGTCCTGGTCCACATCCTCGGCTTGTATGCCTTGCTGGTCCTGGCCCAGGCCGGGTTTGTGTTTGGCTTTTTCTACCAGGCGGCTTACCTGGGAGAACGGGTGCGCTACGACCTGCGCCAGAGGATGTTCAACCATCTACAAGAGTTGTCGTTGTCATATTACAGCCGTACGCCGGTGGGATGGATCATGTCTCGGGTGACCTCGGATTCCGAACGGGTGGCCGAATTGATCACCTGGGGCCTGGTCGATTCGACCTGGGGAGCGATGAGTATCCTCACCTCGATGATCTTCATGTTCATCATCAATTGGAAACTGGCCTTGCTGGTTTTGCTCATCCTGCCCATCCTGTTCTACGTGGCTGTACAGTTCCGCAAACGCATCCTGGGGGAGTTCCGCAACGTACGGCGTATCAACTCCAAGATCACGGGGGCGTTCAACGAGAACATCACCGGTGTGCGCGTGGTCAAGGCCCTGGGCCGCGAGGAAGAAAATATGCGCGAGTTCGGGCAGCTTACCGTGGGGATGTACCAGTCCGGTTACCGGGCGGCCTGGTTAAGCGCCTTGTTCCTGCCCACCGTACAGCTGATCACTGCCATCGCCCTGGGCGGCGTGGTGTGGTACGGCGGCATCCAGGCCCAGACCGGCAGCCTGACCATCGGGGGTATCCAGGCCTTCGTTTCCTACATCACTTTCATGATGTGGCCGATTCAAGATCTGGCGCGCGTGTTCGCCGAGATCCAACACGCCATCGCCTCGGCCGAACGTATCTTCTCCCTGGTGGATGCCGTGCCCGAGATCAGCGACCGTCCCGGCTCGATCGACCCGGGCACCATCCAGGGCGACATCCTCTTCGAACACGTCAACTTCAATTACGAAGACGGCAACCCGGTGCTGCGCGACTTCGACCTGGTGGTACGGCGTGGCGAGGTGATCGCCCTGGTCGGGCCTACCGGGGGCGGCAAATCTACCATCGTCAATTTGCTGTGCCGTTTCTATGAACCGCAATCAGGGCATATTTATATTGGCCCCCATGACTACACGCAAATCCCCATGGCAGCCATCCAGTCTCGGGTGGGCATCGTCTTGCAAACCCCCCATCTTTTCTCGGGTACCGTGCGGGACAATATCCGCTACGGCAAGCTGGATGCCAGCGACGCCGAGATCGAGTCGGCCGCCCAACTGGCCGGCGCACACGACTTCATCAGCCGCCTGCCCATGCAATACGACGAGCCGGTCGGCGAAGGCGGCAACCTGCTCTCCGTCGGCCAAAAACAGCTCATCAGCCTGGCCCGCGCCGTCCTGGTTGGCCCCGAGATCTTTATCATGGATGAGGCCACCAGCTCGGTGGACACGCTTACCGAAGCCACCATCCAGAAAGGTATGGACGCCATCATGCGGGACTGCACCAGTTTCATCATCGCCCACCGCCTTTCGACCATCAAGAAAGCCGATCGCATCCTGGTCATCGAGGACGGCAGTATTGCCGAAATGGGCACCCACGCCGAACTGTTACGGCGGCGGGGCAAGTACTACCAGCTGTACACCCGCCAGTTCCGCCACCAGATGCAGCAAGCCTTGAATCCATTTCAAGAAACCGCCTGAAAAAAGAACGCCTGGGAGATCATTCCCAGGCGTTCTTTTTTTATTCTTCCTCTTCGGTAGGCGTCTTTGCCTTCCAGAACCAGCGCACCACCATGTAGAGCAGCGGCAAGATCAGCCCACTGCAGAACAAACCGGGGGTAAAGATCTGCCCTTGCTGGTCGATGCGCGCCAGGTAGCGCACGTCGCTGCCATAGACAGATGCATCGATAGGGCTATAGCGCAGGTAGTAGGTGCCTTCCAGGGGGGCAATCCAGCTGAACTGTGCCGCCACGCCGGCTGCGTCGGGGCGCTGCTCGCCCAACGGACTGGCGCCGTCCGTATCGTACAGCTGGATCCGGACCGCCGTGCTCCCGTCCATGGGCTGCACGTTGAACTGGTATGACTTACCTTCTACGGCTTCGAAGGAAACCCAATCCTCGTCCCCGGCCCCGCAGATATTGTGGGATTGCGATTGGTCCAGGGGAATAGGCGCCGCGGCGCTAAACAGGTTGTCCCCGCCGTCCCGGGCGTCGAACTCGTCCAATGTGCACTGCGCCTCGATCTGGGTGGCCGCATCGGCCGCATCGGGATAACCTTCCTGGTTGCCGTTGTAGTCCACCGCCTGGATGCGGAACTGGTAGCTCACACCCGTCTGGCCGTAGAACCAGGCCTGTCGCAGCTGGGCGGGGATGTTGGTATTCCAGTCGGTCCATTCGCCCTCGCCCTGGCGATATTGGATGGCAAAACGGGCCAGGTCACCTTCTGTATCTTCTGCCGTCCACTGGAGCAGGATGGCCGTGCTGTTAGTCGTCTCCGGGAGGGCCTCCAGCTGGCTGGACGGCGCCTGGTTGACCTGGTCCACGGTGAAGTTCAACGAAGCCTGGTTCTCGCCGGAAATATTCCGTGACCACACCCACCAGTTGTATTCCCCGGCCGGCAGGGGACCCACCTGCCAGGTGCTGCTGCTGGACTCCCAGTCCATGTAGGCGTGGGTCCCGTCTGCCCCGGTCAGCTCGCTGCGAAATTCCAGGTCCTGCGCCCATCCATCCCAGGACAGGGTGAATACGTCCTGATCGTTGGGCGTCCGGCCCAACGCCGTAGCCGGGTCGTTGAGCAGCGGCTCGGAAGGCGCCGCCGGGCGGTTGAGCACACGGATGGAAGAAACGGTATCTGCGCCGATGGTATTGTCGCCCAGGTTCGAGTCCGAAGCAGCCAGCGGATAAGCTTCGCCGCCAAAGTTCGCCTCCGGATACAGGTAAGCCACCACGTTGGCGCCCACACGCACCGATTGGACATTGTTATCGCCCACGTCAGGGAAATGACCGCTGTCAGGCAGGTCCCCCAGGCCCAGGGTGTTGCACACACCCTGGAAATCGGTGCCGGCAAAGACGGCAATCTGGTCGTCCGCCGGCACGCAGTTCGTGGGCGGCGGTGAACAATTGAAGGATTTCTGTACCTGCATCAGCCCCTGCAAACCTTCCGACGACCGCCCGGACTGGTCGACGATCTGTAAAGACAGGAACAACGGCCCATCCGGCACGCCCAGCGTGCACAGGTCCACCGTCTGGGTGAAGGGCGTTTTAGACTGCGCTGCACCTACCGGGATCCAGGTGCCGTCGTAGCTGAGCATCAGCTGCATCGAGCGGATGCCGCTGTCATCGGCGCCCCAACCCGTCACCGTCATGGTGGAAGAGGTGATGATTTGATTGGCGGCCGGTTGAGAGAATCCCCCCGTGGGAGACTCCGCATCACCGTTGCCAGAGACATACAGGTTGCCCGATTGGCACTGTGCACCATATTCCGGGTACTGGGCGGCTTCGGTGCAGGTACGCGGGCGCCCGCCGTTGTCAGTCACGTCGTCGAAGGTAATGTCCACCGAGGTACCGAAGACCACGTTCGGGTTGGTATGGACGTGGAAATGCAGATGGTTGCCCGTGCTGGCCCCGGTGTCGTCGGCATTGCCGATAAATTGCCCCTGGTAGACCACCGCCCCACGCACCCGCAGCGCCTCGGGGATGCTGTCCTGGGCCATGTGGTAGTAGACCTGATAGGTGGTGGGCGTGGTGGTGGTATCCTCCAGGACGAGGTAATTGGTGTGCTCGGTGTTCCCGTTCTCGTAGCGCCATTCGGCGTATTTAACCGTGCCGCCACGCGCCGCCAGGATGGAGAACATGGTGCCGTCGGCGAAATCGAAGGCGTACATACAGGTCGAAGGGCAGCTTTTATAGGTCAGGACGTGACCGATGCTGCCCGACACGCGTTTGGCTTTGCCCTTTTGCCAGGGCAGATAGTAGCCGCTGAAGACCTGGTGTGCTTTGCTGATGGCCTGGGTATCCACCGTATAGTGGGCGCGCTGGTCATCCGGCAAGATCTCGGCCGGTACCTGGGCCAGTGCATCCATCCAATTGGCGTCTGCCTGGATGATGATTTCCCAATTATCCGCGCCGCTCCCCGTAGCCACGCGCCGGGCGATGGCCAGCCCGGGCTCGCCAGGTAACATCTCGTTGACGTCCGGGTCGATCATGCCGAACCAGGCCAGCGCCAGGTTGCCGTCCGCAGACACGTCCACGTGGTCGACTACGATTTTATAGATTAAAAAAGCGACCACGTCATCGCGGTGCTCGACGACGCGTTGCAACGCAGCTTCGACTTCCTGGGTAGTCTCTTCGTCCGGCTGCAAGGTCGCCAGGATGGGAATCTTCATCTGGTCGAAAGGGTTCAATGCGGCTTGGGGTTCGTCGCCGCAGGCTGCCAGGAGAATAGCCCCCAGGCAGACCAGGATCATCCATGCAAGAGTGGGTTTTATGTTGCGCACCGGACTGCTCCTCTTCGTAGCAATTAGGCTCTCGGCCCCCTTTGCCTGGCCCAATCGCTGTAATGGGTTCGATTCGTATCGCTTCTGGTGGCGTCACACCGGCTACACCGGTGTAGACCGTCTTTCAGGGCAGGCTGTGACAGCCGCACGAGAGTTCCACCCGCAAAGGTGCATATTTCGTACCAGCTTTGCCGTCCACATCCAAATCTTCACGTTTTCACCAGAGGGTGTTATGAACT
>JAAZNB010000528.1 GCA_012798515.1 Chloroflexota bacterium | reverse complement strand
TGTGTAGTCGATGAGGCCGTGCGCAACGCCGTGGCGGCCGGCGCCGATCCGGATCGCATCGCCCTGCTGGATAACTTCTGCTGGGGAGATCCCCTGCGGCCGGAGACGATGTGGTCGCTGCTGGAGGCGGCGCGGGGTTGTTACGACGGCGCGATCCGCAACCGGGCGCCGTTCATTTCGGGCAAAGACTCCTTTAATAACGAATTTCTTACCCGTTCCGGGCAGCGCCAGTCGATCCCGCCCTCACTGCTCATCTCGGCCATTGGGTACCTGGCGGACGTGGCGCAGGCCATGAGCATGGATTTGAAACAGCCCGGCGCCACCTGTTACCTGTTGGGTGAATTTTCCCCGGCATTTGGCGGCAGCCATTTTGCCAGGCTGTTTGGAATCCCGGCCCAGGGCAGCCGGCAGGCGCCGCTACCCTCACCACTGGCGCCGGCTCTTTATCGCGCCCTCCACCAGGTCATTGAACAGGGGAGCATCGTCAACGCCTGCCACGATCTTAGCGAAGGTGGTTTGGCCGTCGCGGCGGCAGAGATGTGCATTGCCGGCCAGCTGGGCTTGAGCCTCGAATTACCCGATGACAGCGATCCGTGGGTATGGCTGTTCGGTGAGACGGCCGGATGCTTCCTGGTGGAAGTCAAGGCGGGCGCCGAGGCGGCTTTCGAGGCGCATTTTGAGGCGCACCCTGTCCTGCGCCTGGGGAGCGTACGCCCCCATCCTGGTTTTCATGTTTCTCAGGCTGGCCAGCTGCTTTTCACCCTCCCGGTGAACAAACTGGCCCAGGCCTGGCGGACCCCATTGGTATAAAGGAATACAAATGCAGCCCCAGGTTCTCATTTTGCACGCAACCGGTACAAACCGTGACCACGACGTAGCCCAGGCCATCCAGGCTGCCGGTGGAATGCCGGAAATCGTCCACATTAACCAGCTGCGCCGCGGCGAACGCCGCTGGCAGGATTATCAAATGCTGGTCCTTCCCGGTGGGTTTTCATACGCCGATGCCCTTGGGGCCGGCAGCCTGCTGGCCATGGATTTAAGTATTTATTTCACCACTGAAGTCACGCAATTTGTCTCTTCTGGCAAGCCCGTGATCGGGATTTGCAACGGCTTTCAGGCTTTGCTCAAATCGGGCATTCTGCCTGATCCGCTCAAAATCGGTGAGCCGCGCCGCACCACCCTGACTTTCAACCAGGAAGGACATTTTGAATGCCGCTGGGTGACGCTGCAGCCGGTCTCTCAGAAGTGCATCTGGACGCACGGCCTGCAGCAAGACGTGCGCTGCCCGGTGGCGCATGGCGAAGGTAATTTCGTCGTCGAATCTCCTGAGGTATTGGATGCGCTCGCCGCCAACGACCAGGTGGCCTTCGTATACAGTGCACCAGATGGGCGCCCGGCCGGTGGCCTGTATCCGGATAATCCGAACGGATCGATGGGCGATGTAGCCGGCATCTGTAACCCGTCCGGCAATGTCCTGGGCTTGATGCCGCATCCGGAGAATCATATCTTTCCGCATCAATACCCGTTTAAATCCAGACAACCGTTGGGAAATGGCCTACCGCTATTTACCAATGGCATTCAATATGCCCGGCAGATGTAAACCAGCCAATGGCTGCGGGTTCTTGCGAACAAAGCGAAACTGCTCAGCCTGGCGGGATAGTGAAGCTCCCATTCCCTGGGCAGTCCATTCGAAACGATGATTTTGCCGCCCCGTTTGAATAAGGATCGAAGATGCTCACCAGTGAACAATTAATGCCGCTGCTCGACCAATCTTTCCAGGCCACCGACCTGCCACTGCCCGGTAAGCATAGTGGAAAAGTGCGCGACGGATATTCGCTCCCCAATGCTCGCCGTTTGTTGATTACCACCGATCGCCTGTCCGCCTTTGACCGTGTCCTGGCTGCCGTTCCCTTCAAGGGCCAGGTGCTCAACCAGTTGTCTGCCTGGTGGTTCCAGCGCACAGCCGGTATCATCCCCAATCACGTGCTGTCTGTTCCGGACCCCAATGCCATGCTGTGCAAGGAAGTCAAACCGCTGCCCATCGAGGTCATCGTGCGCGGTTATATCACCGGGGTCACCAAGACCGCCCTGTGGTATCGCTATTCCCTGGGAGAACGCGCGATCTACGGATATACCTTCCC
>JAAZNB010000527.1 GCA_012798515.1 Chloroflexota bacterium | reverse complement strand
CCTGGCCAGCCGTGTTCGGCCGGGCATACCCCTATCGGGGCACTTTGGAAGCCCGACCTGCTAAAGGAGGTGGGCGATTACTTCTCCAGCGCTCGGCCAGCCCGCCTCGGAAGCGAAAACCAACTTCCATGCCCCCGGCCGGATCACCGGGGGAATGCCCGAGACGGTGCGATTACGGCGGCATCCCTGGCCGGTCATGTTCACTCCAAGCCCCAGCCAGGAAGGCCCCATCTGGCCCGCCGAATGGCTTTACCCTATTTACGGATGCGGTACAATAACTGCATGATCTTATTCATCGCAGGTTACGAGGTATGACAGGCCGTTTAGCCATCGACTTTGGAACATCCAACACCGTCCTGGCTGTGTGGGACGCAGATCGTAAAGAAGGGATCCCGCTGCACCTGCCCGAATACGGGCGCCAGTTCCAGCAAGGGGACGAGACCGTCTCGGTCATCCCTTCGCTCATCCATTACGCCGCCGGCGGGCGCCGCTGGATCGGCAACCAGGTCGGCCAGCGCACACTGGCCCATTCCCGCTACACTTTCCGCTGGATGAAACGCTACATCAGCCACCGCAGTCCCATGCGTGTGCAGGTGGACGGCCAGGAGATCACCCCCTTCAAAGCCGGCCAGGATTTCCTCTCCACCCTGCTGCTCTTTGCTGCCCAACAGTTGGACCTGCACGACGAGGAAATTGCCCTCAGCGTCCCGGTCGAATCCTTTGAACATTACGAGAACTGGATCGCCAACGTGCTGGCCAGCGCCGGCTTCCAACGCTATCGCCTCATCGACGAGCCCTCGGCCGCTGCCCTGGGCTATGGCGCCCACATCCTGCCCGGCAACGTCTATCTCATCTTCGATTTCGGCGGCGGGACGCTGCACACCGCCATCGTGCTCATGGAAAGCGAAGAGAACGCCGCTGCCGGCAAACGCTGTCGCGTCCTGGGCAAAGCCGGGCGCTCGATCGGCGGCACCACCATCGATCAGTGGCTGTTCAGCGAAGTCCTGCATCAGGCCAACCGCCGCGACAGCGACGAAGACATCCGCCGCATCAGCGGCGCCATCCTGGTCGAATGCGAACGGGTCAAAGAAACCCTCTCCTTCCAGGAAGAAGCCGGCCTGTCTGTGAGCGACGCGGAAACCGGCGCCCGCATCGAGGCCCACTTCGACCGGCGCAGCTTCGAAGCACTACTCGACCGCCACGAACTGTTCACCGAGATCCACCAGGTGCTGCGCTCGGCCCTCAATGCGGCGCGGGAGCGCGGCTACGATGAAGACGCCATCCAGGCCGTGCTGATGGTGGGCGGCAGCAGCCAGATCCCGGCCGTGCAGCAGGCTCTCAGCCAGCGTTTTGGCCGGGATAAAGTTTTCTTCAACCGCCCTCTGGACGCCATCGCACGCGGCGCAGCCGCCTTTAACGCCGGGGTGGACTTCTTCGACCACATCCAGCACGATTACGCCATCCGTTACGTCGACCCGCACCAGGGCGACTACGCCTATCGCATGATCGTGCCCCAGGGCACACCCTATCCCACCCAGGACCCCGTCGCCCGCCTGGCGGTCAAGGCTTCCTACGACGGCCAGCAGCAGCTCGGGATTGCCATCTTCGAAATGGGCAAGGCCGCCCGCTCCACGGCCGAGCCAAACGTCGAGCTGGTCTTCGACCCGGGTGGCGCGGCGCGCCTCATTCCCCTCACCGCCCAGGAGATGGAGCAGCGCACCCAGTTCTGGATGAACGAACAACAACCCACCTTTTTACAGGCCAACCCGCCTGCCCACCAGGGCGAGCCTCGTTTCGAGGTCGAATTCCGGGTGGACGCCAACAAACGCCTGACCATCAACGCCCGCGACCTGCATACCGACCGGTGGGTATACCAGGATTACCCCGTCGTCAAATTGACCTGAAAGACAGGAGTCATGTCTCATTTCTCACGTTTGAAAACGCAGATCGTCGAAAAAGAGTTTCTTCTAAAAGCCATTACCGACCTGGGGTATACCTACAAGGAAGGCGAGCTGATCCTCAAAGGCTTCGGCGACCAGAACGTCCCGGTCGAGATTACCATCCCCCTGCGCTTCAGTTACGATATCGGCTTTCGGAAGAACCAGGACACTTACGAGATCGTCGCCGATTGGTGGGGGGTGCACGGCGTCAAGCGCCAGGAGTTCACCCGCAAGCTCTTCCAGCGTTACGCTTACCACGCCGCTCGCGCCCGCCTCGAAGAGCAAGGATTTACCCTGGTCAGTGAAGAAACTGAAAACAAAGGCCAGATCCGCCTGGTGTTGCGGCGGATGGAATAGACACTCGATCACCGGCCGCCCCGGGCCGGTTGAAAAGGAAGAGAATTGCATGGACGTACAAGAAGTCGAAGTCACCATCGAGAAGAATGGCCAGGTGCGCATCCACGTACGCGGCGTGAAAGGCCAGGCCTGCCTGGACCTGACCCGCGACCTGGAAGCGGCCCTCGGCGGTATGGTCGTCGACCGGGAAATGACCCCCGAGGCCCTCGACGCGACCGAAACCATCCAGCAGGACCAGCGTCTCCATAACCGTCTCTAAACCTGCCGATGGCCTCCCCCCATTTTCTCCGGCTTAACCATTTCGAGCCCGACAGCCGGGTAAACGGCCCCGGGAGAAGGGCCGTGGTGTGGGTACAGGGTTGCACCCTGGGCTGCCCGGGCTGTTTCAACCCCGGCACCCACGCACCTTCCGGCGGCCAGGCAGTGGCCATCCCCGCCCTGGTGGATCAAATCGTCACCGGTCCCGCCATCCAGGGCGTCACCATCAGCGGCGGCGAGCCCCTGCAACAACTGCCTGCCCTGTTGGCGCTGCTTCACGAGCTGCGCGCCCGCACCTTCCTGTCGGTGCTGCTCTTTTCAGGCTTCACCTGGGATGAGATCCAGCGCATGCCGTCCGCAGCGGACCTGCTCGCCCATCTGGACGTGCTCATCGCCGGGCGCTATCAGGCGGGCCTGCGCCAGGCGTACGGCCTGATCGGCTCCACCAACAAGACCCTGCACTTTCTCACGCCCCGCTACACCGCGGCCGACCTGCAGGCCGTCCCCCCTGCCGAGATCTTGCTCGGCCCGGACGGGGAGATCCGCCTCAGCGGCATCGACCCGCTGCAATGGGAATGACCCGACCGTAACCATGACCACCGAACGCTTCACTGCTTTCCGGCAGATCCTCCTGGGCGCCGCCGCCGCGCCGGACCCGTCCTCTCTTCCCCCAGACCTGGCCTCAGAGGTGTACCAACGGGGCATCCTGACCCTGCTGGAAGAAGATGGCACACCGCAGGCGGTCGCCTTGTTGTTCGATTTCATCCTGGCGTACCCGGAACACACCTTAGCGCCCTTGTCCATCGCCATCCTGGGTCGCCTGGCCGCTGCAGGCAGCCAGGCCGCCTGTGACGCCCTCTACCAGGTCGCCGTCCACACCGGCCAGAGCCAGCTCGCCGCTCCCCTGGTGATAAACGCATGTTTCCCTTCCGACGAAGGCTTATTGGCCGCTTACCACCTGGTCGCCAACCGCCTGGAAGACCTGGCCCGCCACGATCCGCAACTGCGCTTGCTGTCGCGCTTCTACCGTGACGCCACTCCCGCCGTCCAGGCGGTTCTAGAGAAGTCCGCCGCAGAACGGCGCCTGGGCAGCTGGCATGTCATCGTCCGCCAGATCTTCGGCGCCGCCTCGCCCGGGCCAACTACCCTGGCAGCCGCTTACGCCGCCTTTTCTGCCCTGGAACGCCAGCTGACCCTCTCCTTGCTGGCAGAAAGCGCCTCCCAGGGCAGCCAGGCGGCTGCTTTGGCGCTGTGCGATTTGTATATTGAGCACGAAGAGCCGGCCGCCCTCGAAATTGCCCTCGCCCAGGGTTACCGGCCGGAACAGCCGGCCCGCCTGGCGTTGTTCTATTTCCTGAGCGGGCAGTGGGAAGCTTACCGCCAGGTCGATTTTAACGCCGCCCTGCTGGCGTCGGCTTACGATGAGGCTTCCCCGGCGCTACGCAAACGCATCCTGGCCCACAGCCGCTACAGCGGGTACACGGATTGGATCCAATCCATGGGCTCGGTCAGCCGGGCGCGCTGGTTGGGTGACCTGTCTCACGAGGATTGGCAGGCCTCCATCCGGCGCCTGCAGGAAGGTGGACAGTTCGCCGACCTGTGGCGCCTGGCCCAGTCGGCCCCGCCTTATTGGAGCGCCCACATCCTGCGCAGCCTGTCAGATTGGGAACCCTCTGCCCCGGACGAGATCACCGGCTTTCGCCGCCTGGTCGTCCTGGCCAGGGAAGCCCTGGACGCCGGGTTCGAGCTGCGCCCGGTGAATCGCTGGCAGCGCACTGCGGGCGGCGCAGCTTGCCTGGCCATGACGCCCGACGGCGAGACCATCGCCGCCGGAGGATCCACGGCCTCCATCCAGCTGTGGCGTAGCGGCCGCTCAGAGACCATTACCAGCCCGGTCCCGGTCGCCCGCCAGCTGGTGCTCAACCATACGGCCGGCCTGCTGGCTGCCGCCTGGGGTGATAACCAGATTCGCATTTTCCAGCTCCCCGCCGGCACACTGGTCAAGACCCTCTCCGGGCATACCAACTTTATCCGCGGCCTGGCCCTCGACCCGGACGAGAAGACCCTCTTCTCCACCGGCTTCGATGGCAGTTTGCGCGCCTGGCGCTTTCCCCAGGGCCAGGAACTGCATCGCCTGACGGAGACCGGCGCCGAGCTGCAAACCCTGGGCTACGCTCCCGCCGCCGGGATTTTGGTCGCCGCCGGATCGAGTCCCGGGGTATTCGCCTGGAAGATGCCCGAAGCCGTCCGCCTGCCAGATCTGTCTATGCCCGGTGGTAATGTCCTGCGCCTGGCCGCTTCCCCCAACGGGGAGCTGCTGGCCAGCTACAGCGCAGACCACAGCGTGTGCATCTCCAACCTGAGCAGCGGGCGGCTCCTACAGCGTTTCGAGCTGGACCCCGCCGCCGGCCGCGTCACCGAGCTGGCGATTACTCCTGACGAAAAGGTAATTCTGGCCGGCACCGACCGCAACCGGGTGCTGTGTTTTTCGGCTGCCGCCGGCCGTTACGTCCCTTTGGCCAGTTTTGCCCCCCATGCCGGGCGCGTCACCGGTTTGGCCGTCAGCGCCGACGGAACCCGTGCGGCCAGCTGCAGCCTGGCAGGCGACATCTTCACCTGGAACCTGCGCGGTCTGGCATTGCGCCATGCCCCGGCCGTCTCCAGCTTCCCGGCCCACCTATCCGAGGTGGAAAGCCTGGCGGCAGATACCCACCTGGCGCCTTCTGAACGGACCTGGTGCCTGTTTATGCAGGAACTGGGCCGCTGGCGCCAACGCTTTGATATACAATTAAGTGAATTCGCCCCCATCCACGCCGGAGAATTCGACATCGAGCTGGGTTAGGGGCGGGTTGCTATTCGATACCAGGCGTATGGAGATGACTCTATGATGATCATCATGAACGTAGACGCCACCCCCGAACAGGTCGAGGCGGTGGTTGAGAAGATCGGCTCCTACGGGTTCAAAGCCCATCTTTCCCAGGGTGAAGAACGCACCGTGATCGGCGTGGTGGGAAACGAGCCCATCACGACCCGCGATCAATTCCTGTTCATGCCGGGCATCGCCCGTATCATACCTATCTCCCGGCCGTACAAACTGGCCTCGCGCGAATTCATCCCCCAGAACACCGTCTTCCC
The DNA here is from genome assembly GCA_012798515.1 of Chloroflexota bacterium. GTDB lineage: Bacteria > Chloroflexota > Anaerolineae > Anaerolineales > Anaerolineaceae > JAAZNB01. Next base: position 2,984 of record JAAZNB010000527.1, on the reverse strand, counting down.
TGCCGGAAACGTGCCCATCGGCGGCGAACAGGTGGTCATCGCCGCCGGGTGCAGCCTCATCGAAGGGCGCACGCAGTGGCTGGAGACCGCCCAGGCGGCCAAGGAAGCCGGCGCCCAGCTGCTTTATGGTGGCACATTCGTGCCCTATTCCTCCCCCTACTCGCTCCACGGGCTGGGAGAAACCGGGCTGGAGCTGCTAGCAGAAGCTCGCCAGGCCACCGGCCTGCCCGTGATGACTGAGGTGGTCACTCCCGAACAGGTCGCTCCCGCCGCCCGCTACGCCGACCTGCTACAGATCAACGCCAACAACATGCAGAACTACGCCCTGCTGCACGCCGCCGGGGAATGCTCGCGGCCGGTTTTGATCAAACGCAGTAACTCCGGCTCCATCGAAGAGCTGCTGATGGCCGCCGAATACGTCCTCTCGCACGGGAACCGCAGCGTCATTGTGTGTGAGTGCGGCATTCGCTCCTTCGAAACCCACACCCATAACACCACCGACATCAACGCCATCCCCGTACTCAAGGCGCTCACCCACCTGCCGGTCTTCCTCGCCCCCAGCGAGAGCACCGGACATTGGGAATACGTCGCCCCGGTGGCCCTGGCCGCCGCAGCTGCCGGGGCCGATGGACTGCTGGTCGCCGTCCATCCCAATCCCGAAGATGCGCTGTTGGATGGCAATACCATGCTCAAGCCGGAGCGCTTCGCCGCCCTGGTGGCCCAGGTACGCGCCATGGCCGGCGGGCTCGGACGGGGATAGGCCTCCGCCTCACCCACTCGCCGCGACTGCGATGACCACGTTGCCTTTTTTGTTTCCACTTTCTACGTAACGGTGCGCCTCGACAGCCTGCTCCAGGAGATAACTCCGGTCGACGACCGGTTTCAGTTTTCCGCCCTCGATCAACTCCTTGATCAATACGAGGTCTTCCGCTCGCTGCTTCGCCGCGCCAAAGATCACTTTCTTGTCCCCCGTCCGGGATGCCCACGCGCCGCGTAGCATATCTGCCAGGCTGGGATTGGCCAACACGTAACGCCCGCCCGGTTTCAGGCTGCGCATGCAGCGCGCGAAGGAAGCCTTGCCCACCACGTCGAAGACCACGTCGTACTGTTCACCTTCCCGGGAAAAATCTTCCAGGGTAAAGTCGATGGCCCGTTCGGCGCCGATGGCGCCCAACAGGTCCATTTTCTCCCCCCGGTCTACCCCGGTCACCACCGCGCCAAAATAGCGGGCCAATTGCACCGCCATCGTGCCGATGCTCCCGCCGGCGCCGATGATCAAGATCTTCTCCCCATTGTGTAGATCGGCCAGGCGCAAGAAATGCAGCGCTTCGAGACCCCCCAATGGCGCCGCGGCAGCTTCTGCGTAGGTCAACGAGACCGGTTTGTGGGCCAGGGCCCCATCCATTTCCCCGCCCTTCTCGGGCAGGGTAATATATTCGGCATAGGCGCCCATGTTGAACCCGGTCGTGCCGAACACCGCCGCACCCGGCCGGAAGGCTGTAACATTCTTGCCCACTGCCGCGACCTCCCCGGCCAGTTCCTGTCCGATAATCTTGATTCTGGAAGGCCGCACCAGGCCGTTATAAAAACGCATGGGAATGCTCAACCACAGCGGGAACTTGAGCGCCCGCATTTCACAATCCCCGGCAGTGACGGTTGTGGCGTGAATACGGATCAATACTTCGTTTGCCCCGGGTACAGGTTTTTCGACTTCGCCCAGGCGCAGCACGTCCGGCGGTCCGTAGCGCGTACACACAATCGCTTTCATTGCAATATCGCCCCTCTTTTCTAGGTATCTAGCCGAATATTCTGTGTAGTGTTTTTTGTCGAGCTTCGCTCGACAAAAAACACTACACAGAAATATTTTTCGGATAGGTTCAAATTATAAATCGCCGGCCGGCGGCCGCCCACCGGCGCCACCTTGGCGCTCGCCCGGTACAGACCGCCCATCCGGCCGCCCATCGTATCATCATATCGTTTTTGTGTAGTTTTATCAAACGCCGGAGCGAAAAATAAACCGACAAATGGCCCTGATAAAACAAACCGACTGCTTGACTTTTCAAACACACACACTTAGAATGAAAATAAACCAGAAGCTGGGAAGAGATCGAAGAAATTCGGAACCGAAGGGGCAAATCCGGGGATGTGGGCCAAACCGGATGAATCTCTCAGGTAAAAGGACCCGCTTTTGTGAACACCCTGGAAAGCTGCAAGGCACCGACGGGGCAAGCTCGTTTTCGAGTGAATCTCTCAGGTTCAAGACAGGGGCACAGTCCGCAGATGGATATGTGCCTTTAATTTTTTTAACCTACATTTTCCAGGAGGATTTCCATGAATGTACCGAGCAACTTAAAGTATGCCAAATCAGACGAATGGGTCAGCGTGGAGGGCAACGTTGCCACGATTGGGATCAGCGATTTCGCTCAGGACCAGCTTTCGGATGTGGTTTTCGTCGAAATCAACGTCTCTACCGGGGATGAGCTCAAGAAAGACACCACCCTGGCGACCCTGGAATCGGTCAAAGCCGCTGCCGACGTCAACGCCCCGGTCTCCGGGAAGGTCCTGGACGTCAACGAGAGCCTGTCCGACAGTCCTGAAGTAGTCAACTCAGACCCCTACGGCAAGGCCTGGATGGTCAAAGTGGAGCTCTCGAATCCCTCGGAGCTCGACGCCCTGATGGACGCCACGGCTTACGAGAAGCACTGCGAGGAACGGAGTCACTAAATGTTCATCCCCCATACGGAATCCGAACGTGCGGAGATGTTGCGCACCATTGGGGTAGAGAAGATCGAAGACCTCTTCCGGGACGTACCGGAGAAATTTCGCTTTCCGTCACTGAACCTGCCGCCCACTATGACCGAAATGGAAGCCATCGCCCAGATGCGTGAGCTGTCGATGGCCAACGAATCTGTCCAGGACCTGATCTGCTTTCTGGGGGCAGGGGCATACAACCATTACACACCCGCCGCAGTCGACAGCCTCAT
>JAAZNB010000526.1 GCA_012798515.1 Chloroflexota bacterium | reverse complement strand
CGGCGCCCTTTGCCAGCCGTGTTCGGTCGGGCATACCCCTGCGGGGCACTTTACCCCTAGCGGGGCACTTTGGAAGCCCGACCTGCTAATAGAAATTGGCGATCTCTTTCCTGGTCATAACCGGTCGGGCATACCCTGGAATAATGCCCCAAATTCATAACACCCTCTAGAGCGGATTCGCATGGTATCTTGGCCAGGTGACCTGGCCCCCCCGCATGTCGGGCGAAAGCCGCCCTTCCCCTGGCCCCTACCGGCTTGATGGATGGCGGAGAGGCGCTTATACTTGTCTTGCCGGAACGGAGCCTGACTCCCCGGCGAGTTTTTTCAACGATGCCCTGGGGTGGATTCAGGGTTGGCCCGCCTGGGCCAGAAAGAAAATGTAAAAGGAGTGGCGTGATGAAGATTGGTTTTATCGGCTTGGGAATCATGGGCAGCCGCATGGCCGCCAACCTGCAAAAAGCCGGCGTGCAGCTGGTGGTTTACAACCGGACGAAGTCGAAGGCCGATGAACTGTTGGCCGGGGGAGCGGTTTGGGCGGACAGCCCGCGCCAGGTCGCCAGACAGGTCGATATCTTGTTCACCATGTTGGCAACCCCGGCTTCCGTGGAAGCCACGGCATTAGGGCCGGATGGCTTCCTGGACGCAATGCGTTCCGGCAGCCTGTGGGTGGATCACAGCACGGTCAACCCATCCTTCACCCGCAGCATGGGCGAGGAGGCGCACCAGCGCGGGGTGCGTTTTGTGGATGCGCCTGTGGCGGGCAGCAAGATCCCGGCGCAGACTGCCCAGCTGGTCATCTTCGCCGGGGGCGAGGCCGCCGACGTCGAGGCCTGCCGGCCGTATTTCCAATCCGTGAGCCGGGCGGTCGTCCATGTGGGCGGCGTGGGTTCAGGCTCGGCCATGAAGATGGTCAACAATTCTCTGTTGGGCCAGACCATGCTGGCTTTCAGTGAGGCCCTGGTGTTGGGCCGGTCACTGGGCCTGACCCAGCAGCAGCTGCTGGATACCCTGTTGGGCTCGACCGTAGTGCCGCCTTACATGACGGCCAAACGGGGAAAACTGGAGAACGACGATTATTCGCCCGAATTCCCCTTGCAATGGATGCAGAAAGACTTGCAGCTGGCCTCCCAGTCGGCCTACGAACAGGGCGTGGCACTGCCGGCGCTCAACCTGGCCAAGGAGTTGTTTATGCTGGCGGCGCAAAACGGTCTGGCGGAGGAGGATTTCTCGGCCGTGTACGCTTATTTCAGCGCCCCCGGGAAATAAATGGGTGTGTGGGTTTGACAATCTTGAGAAAAATAACAGCGGGCAGCCTGGCTGCCCGCTGTTTTATATCGGATAGAGAGATCAGGCCGGGTGGGCGGCCGGGGTGACCAGGCCGCTCTCGATGATCAGGCGGGGGACGATTTTCTCCCAGCCCACAGCCATGAAATGAATGCCTTTAATGCCCGGCATGCTCTTGAGCTGTTCAATGGTCTCGAGTGCGATCTGGATGCCTTCTTCTTTAGGCGCTTTCGAGTTTTCCAGGCGCTGCAGAATGGCGTCTGGAATGTGGATACCGGGGATCTTGCGCATCGCCTGGGCAGCTTTGAGACTGCG
>JAAZNB010000525.1 GCA_012798515.1 Chloroflexota bacterium | reverse complement strand
CCCTGCTGTTGGGGGATGGGGTGCGCCTGTTCGATCATCTCAAGATCGAGCCGACCCGCCTGGAGTGTATCCGCGTCGTGTCCGCCCCCGGCGTGACCCACCTGGGTTTCCGCCTGCTGCGCTAGCGGCCGGCCAGGCACCCCGGCCGGCTCGCGCCGGAAGCGAAAGCCAACTTTCACGTTCCCGAGCGGACCACCGGGGTATACCTGAAGCGATGCGGGTAAGCCGGCGCTCCTGGCCGGCCGTGTTCGGTCGGGCGTACCCCTGGCGGGGCATGGTATGGAGCCCGATCTGCTGAGAAGAGCACGATCTTACCCTTCCCCATTTCGGTTCTTTGAAATGGGGGAGGTGCAGGAGAGAGTGGTTTGGCGGCCGGCGGGAAACCGACCCGGCGTAGGTTGGCTAGAGCGATCCGGCCAGACCCGCTCCTCTGTCGTGGAGGAATGCAGCCCAAACGCCCCGGCCGGCCCGCGCCGGAAGCGAAAGCCAACTTTCACGGTCCCGAGCGGATCTCGGGGGTATGCCTGAAGCGATGCGGGTAAGCCGACATCCTTTGCCAGAAATGTTCGGTCGGGCATACCCCTACGGGGCACTTTGGAAGCCCGACCTGCTAAAAGAAGGGGTTCTGCGGCCGGCGGGAGACCGACCTGGCGTAGGTTGGCTAGAGCGATCCGGCCAGACCCGCTCCTTTGTCGTGGAGGCAGGCGGCCCAAACGCCCCGGCCCGCCCGCGCCGGAAGCGAAAGCCAACTTTCACGTTCCCGAGCGGACCACCGGGGTATACCTGAAGCGATGCGGGTAAGCCGGCGCTCCTGGCCGGCCGTGTTCGGTCGGGCGCACCCCTGGCGGGGCGTTGTAATGGAAGGCCGATCTGCTGAGAAGAGCACGATTTTTCCCTCCCCCATTTCGGTTCTTTGAAATGGGGGAGGTGCAGGAGGGGGTGGTTTGGCGGCCTGCCTGCGTGACCGCCATCCCCCTCACACTCCCGGGTCTTACCCAAAAATGGCCTATTGACTTTCCCTTCCAGATCGGGTATGATCTTCAACGTTGGTTTAATTTTAAAAGGATTCCCGTACTCATGTATGTTGTCTTAGGAACGTTCATCCCCATGTGCTCTCGCGAAGGCGGCGTTGTGCCGACCTTATTGGAGTGCGCCTGCTGAACGTTCGGTTATGCGAATAAAATTACCGGCCGCGGCGCACTTTCGCCCGCGGCTTTGGGTTTAAATTCCTTCCAACCGGCCGGCCGCGGGCATGTGCGCCCCGGCCGGTTTGTTTTTTCGCTCTTATGGTGATTGTTTTTGTTGGAGGGAAGATGTCTATTCTTACTGCGCAAGACCTGGGGCTGTCATTTGGCTCCTTCGACCTGTTTAAAGGTATTTCCGGCACCGTACCCAATGATGGCAAGATCGGCCTGATCGGCCCCAACGGGGTGGGCAAAACCTCCCTGCTGCTGATCCTGGCCGGGATCCATGCGCCGACCACCGGCAAGGTGCACATCGCCCGCGGCCGGCGCCTGGGCTATCTGCGCCAGGAGGCGGTGGACGCATTTGCCGACCGCGAACACACCGTCTACGCCGAGATGTTGACCGTGTTCGACGGTTTGACAACCCAGCAGGCGCGTTTGACCGCCCTGGAAGAGGCTATGTCCCGCCCGGGACAGACCGACGCGGCCCTGGAGGGCCTGCTGGAGGAGTACGGCCGTCTGCAAACCGCCTTCGAAGCCGCCGGCGGTTACGATTACGAGCTGCGCATCCAGCAGACCCTGGACGGGCTGGGGCTGGGCAAGCTCTACTGGGACATGCCCCTCAACCACCTCAGCGGCGGGCAGAAGACGCGTGCCCTGCTGGCGCGCCTGCTGTTGGAGAAGCCCGACCTGTTGATGCTGGACGAGCCCACCAACCACCTGGACATCGAGGCGGTGGAGTGGCTGGAGCGCAGCCTGCGCGAGTGGGGCGGGGCGGTGCTGATCGTCAGCCACGACCGTTATTTCCTCGATAACGTGGTGGACACCATCTGGGAGATGACGCCCACCCGCCTGGAGGTGTACTCCGGCAATTACAGCGCTTATCTTTTGCAGCGCCAGGAGCGCTGGGAGTATTCCCAGAAGGTCTTCGAGGAGGAAAAGGCGCGCCTGCTCAAGGAGATCGATTTCGTGCAGCGCAACTGGGTGCGTGCCAGCACCCACGGCCGGGCGATGGGCGTGCTGCGCCGGCTGTCGCGCGACCTGGCGGTGATCGATCATTTCGGTATCGAAGCCCTGCGCAGCGGCAAGCAGTGGTCCGATTTCCAGATCAGCGTGGAACGGCCGCTGGACATGGTCGAGGCCATCCGCCAGGTCAACGCCCTGCACCTGACCGGCTCGCGCCCGCCGGCCATGCGGCCGCGCCTGGCCAGCGTGGACGGCGGCAGCGCCATCGCCCTGCGAGCCCAGGGCGCCGTCATCGGCTATCCCCACCACGCCCTGTTCTCCATCGACGAGCTGGATTTGCACCGCGGCGAGTGTGCCGTGTTGATCGGTCCCAACGGCAGCGGCAAGACCACTTTCCTCAAGGTGTTACTGGGCCAGCTGCGGCCTTTGCAGGGCCGGGTGCAGGTCGGGGGCAGCGAGGTGCGCAGCAGTCTCAAGGTGGGCTATTTTGCCCAGTCACACGATGCGCTCAACGGCGAGTGCACGGTGCTGGAGGAGCTGGTGGCGCGCAAGGAGATGGATGCCGCCGCGGGCCGGGCGTATCTGGCGCAGTACCTGTTCCAGGGCGACGACGTGTTCAAGCCGCTCGACGTGCTCAGCGGTGGGGAGCGCGCCCGCCTGGCGTTGGCCTTGCTGGCCCTGGAGGGGGCCAATTTCCTGGTGCTGGACGAGCCTACCAATCACCTGGACATCCCGGCGCGCGAGACGCTGCAGGAGGTGTTGGAGAATTTCAGCGGCACGGTCCTGCTGGTTTCGCACGACCGCTTCCTGATCGACCGCCTGGCTACCCAGGTGTGGGACCTGCGTGACGGCCGCCTGCACGTTTTCAAGGGGCCGTACCGGGAGTACGTGCTGCGCCGTTCCCGCGCCTCCGGGGCGCCGGTGCAGCGCCCGGTGCTGCTGCACAAGCCCATGCTGCGCGACAACAGCAAGAAGACCAAATGGAAGGCGCAGACGCTGGCCCAGCTGGAGGAGCGCATTCACGAGCAGGAGAAAACCCTGCAGCGGCTGTCGGCCGAGCTGCAAAAGAGCGGCGCCCGCCAGAATTACGAGCGCGCCCACGAGATTTCCTGGCAGATTGCCGAGACCCAGGCGCGCCTGGACGAGTTGATGGCCGAGTGGGAGAAGGAGGCGGTGTGAGGGCGGCCCAGAGATGCTTCTGGCGCATCCGCTCTGCGGGTGCGCCGGGGCGTGGCCGCTCCGGCGGTCGTGAGGGCCGGCTGCGGGCAGCTCACCAAACAGGTCGGGCTTCCATATCATGCCCCGATAGGGGTGCGCCCGACCGGACACGGCGGGCAAGGGACGCCGACTTGCCCATGCCAGGGCGGGGGCGGCTCACCGGGCGCAGAGCGCAGGGTCGAGGAAGGGAGCGCAGAGCGCAGGGTCGAAGAAGGAAGCGCAGAACGCAGGGTCGAAGAATCTTCCCCCATTTTGTTCTGAAAAAATGGGGGGCGCAGGAGGGGGTGTTTTGTCGCCAACCGGGACGCGCTTATTGGTGGGGCGTTTCCAGGAAGAGGGCGGCGTCGACGGGGACTTCGCCCATGGTGTCGGCCTGGACTTCCATCTCCAGGGACAGCTGCACGACGTTGCCGGCGATGAGGGGGATATCCCACACCCCCACCGAAACCCACGCCCCGCCGGCAAAGTCGGCCATGTGCAGGGTGGTCTCGTGGGCGCCGCTGTCCAGGTCGAGGGGCTCGCCGTTGACCAGCAGGCGGTAGGTGGCCTCGGCGCGGCTCTCCACCGGTGGAATCCACACGATGGCCTCGTAACGCGCGTTGGGCATGGGATCGGGCAGCTGCCAGTGCACCAGCACGGCGCTGTCCGGGTTGACGATCTCCTGGAACGCGTCGTTCCACGCCAGGCGATCATCGATGGGGATCAGGTAGCGCAGCGAGTCGAACTCGGCGGCCGCGTCATCCACCAGGTAGCGCAGGCGATCCTGCGGGATGGGCCCCAGCAGGGGGCCGCTGCTGTCCGGGCGGGGCACGATGGCCACGCGGTCCACGGCCACGATGGTATATTCGTCGCGCATCGACCAGGAAGTGGAGATCTCCAGGGGGCCGTCCTGGGGCAGGTAATACAGCCCGATGTTACGCCAGGCGTCGTAGATCTGGGGAAAATCGCTCCAGCTGGACTGGAAATTGACCTGGCCGCGGCTCAACAAGGGCGCCAGCGGGGCGCCGTTGCTGGTGACGGCGAAGTTCAGCTCGCCGCCGGAGCTGTAGGCCGTGTCCATCACGTACAGCTCGTAATAACCACTGCCCAGGTTCACGTCGGTGCGCCAGGTGATGGCTCCCGGGCCGAAAGTGGCGTGGTAGGGCTCGCTGAGCACCACGTTGAGCTGTTCGGCGATCTGCTCGGAGGTGGTCCATTGAATATTGCTGAAGGGCGGGTCCACCGTGGCGGTGTCGTCGTCCAGCACGATCCCGCTGCCGCCACCGGGCACAGGCGGGTCGATCATGCCCAGGTCGAGGACGCTGTAGGCCGAGGCCGGGGTGGGCATCGGCGTAGCCGTGGGCAGGGGCGTGGCGGTGGGGGTGTGGGTGGGGGTATGCGAAGGCAGCGGCGTGACGGTCGGCTGTGGCAGAGGGGTGGCCGTGGGGATCACGAAGAAATCTTCCAGCGTGGAATAGGTAAACCCGAAAAAGAACGCCAGGAGGAGGATCAGACCGGCGACCAGGCCAAAGTTGCGCAGGTGTTGGCGGCGTCCGGGCCGGGGGGCGGGGGTGCTGGGGGTTTCGTCTGCGGTGGGTTCTTCTTCCAGGGGGGCGGGGTCTTCCTCAACCGTCATGGCGGCTCCGTGGAGTGGGATCAAGAATGCGACTAATCATACCTGAGGGACAGGGGGGTGTCAACGTCCCGACCCGCATTAAACCCAGGTATAATTTGGGCCTATCTGCCTGCACCGGACGAAACATGCCCTCTCTTCCCCCAGCCCTCCACCGCATCCCCCGCCTGCTGCACTGGACCCGCGCCAGCACGTGGATGCTGAGCGGTTTCCTGGCCCTGCTGGGGCTGATCGGCTACGT
>JAAZNB010000524.1 GCA_012798515.1 Chloroflexota bacterium | reverse complement strand
GGCAAAGGATGCCGGCTTACCGGCCCCGCCTCGGGCAGTCCCCCAAAGCTCCGTCCGGGAATGTGAAAGTTGGCTTTCGCTTCCCGCGCGGGCCGGCCGGGGCGCCGGGGCCGCCTGCCTCCGCCACAGAGGGGCGCGTCTGGCCAGATCGCTCTAGCCAACCTACGCCGGGTTGGTCTTCCCCCGGCCGCAGAGCCTCTTCTTTTAGCAGGTCGAGCTTCCATATCATGCCCCGCAAGGGATAAAGTGCCCCGAATGGTATATCATGCCCCCAGATTCCCCACTTTAATTAGCAGGTCGGGCTTCCAAAGTGCCCCGAATGGGGTACGCCCGACCGAACACGGCCAGCCAGGGGAGCCGGCTGACCCGCATCGCCTCAGGCATACCCCGGTGATCCGCGCGGGAACGTGAAAGTTGGCTTTCGCTCATGGCTCGGGCCGGCCGGGGCGCCGGGGGAAAATACCTGGTGATCCCTCATGCAGCCACCGGGAAAATGTGTAATACTTTGAGGGGTGGTGGATAGTACTATATAGAAACCAAGCCTGGGACGGGAAGGGTGTTCGGAGCAAAAGCACAGGTCAACGAAGAGCTTCTCCTGGTCGAGCGGGCGGCGAGAAACACGGCCGATTTCCTGGCCCTGTACGACCGCTACTTCGCGCGCATCTACACCTATTTCCGCTACCGTTTCGACGACCCGGCCCTGTGCGACGACCTTTGCGCCCAGACCTTCATGCAGGCCCTGGAGCACATCGGGCAGTTTGCCCCGCAGCAAGGCCCTTTCGTGGCCTGGCTGTTCGGCATCGCCCGTAACCTGGCCAACCGCCAGCTGCGCCGCCAGCGCCGTTTCCCGCACCTGCCCCTGGAGGCGCTGCGCGGCGCCCCGGGGAGCGAGCCTTCCCCCGAAGCGCACAGCGAAGCGCGCGATCAGCGCCGCCGGATCGCCCGGGCTATGCAGGCGCTCAGCCCCCAGCAGCGCGACCTGCTGGCGCTGAAATTCTCGGCCCAGCTGAACAACCGCCAGATCGCCGCCCTGACCGGCTTGAGCGAGCAGAACGTGGCCGTCATCGTCTTTCGCGCCATCCGCAGCCTGCGCCAGGAACTGCAAGACCAGGAGGCCCCCGATGCTTGACGAATCCGCCCAGTTCGAAAGCCTCCTGAAACATGCGCCGGCCCCCGGGGAAGCGCCGCAGGCCCTGCAGGCCGACCTGCACCTGGCCCAACAACTGCGCAGCCTGGACCTGAGCGACGAAAGCCGCACCCGGGCCCGCCTGCGGGCCCAGCTGGCCGGCAGGATGCACCACCCGGCAGCGGCCCCGGCCCCGGGGCCGCGCCCGGCCGGGCGCCGGGCGCTGTGGTTGGGCGCCCTGATCGCCGTGCTGCTGGTGACCCTGCTGGGCGCCAACACCCCGGCGCGGGCCGCCTTCCAGCGCTTCCTGGGTTACGGTTACCTGCCCTACGCCGGTTTCATCCGGCTGGCAGACGTGCGCATCCTCCAGGGCCCGGTGGGCCCATCCGCTCCCGGCCAGGCGCCGGGCGTGCTCCAGGGCGTGGCCGGCGGCGAGCAGACTACCCTGTGGGTGAGCGCCGGCCTCGACCCGGCCGACCTGAGCGCCGCCGAGCTGCTCCTGCCCGATGGATCGCGCCTGCCCGTGCGCCAGGTGGAAGCCGGCGCAGACGCACTGCGCCTGGTCTTCGCTCCCCTGCCGGGGGAGGTTTCTACGGCCGAGCTGGCCCTTCCCGGCGGCTGGCGCCTGCCGCTGGCCTGGATCCCGGCCGACCAGGCCGGCCTGGCCCCCACGCAGGTCAGCCTGCCCCTGGCCAGCCGCACGCCGTCTGCCAGCGACGCCGCACCATGCGTAGACCTGGCCGCACAAGCCCGCTTGTGCGCAACGGCTGCCTTCGTCGACGCCCAGGGCACCCACCTGCTGCTACAAGGCCTGCAAGCCGGACAGGCCGCGCCCATCGCCTGGAACCCGGCTGCACAGCACAGCGCGGTCTACCTGGAGGGCACGGACGGGCGCATCTATCCCCTGGCCGGCTTCGACGAGGGCCCGCAGGACGATCCCTCCTTGCTGGCCCTGCGCTTTACCAGCCTGCCCGCCACGCTGGACGTGGTCCGCCTGTACCTGCCGGCGCAGGCCGTGACCTGGGCAGGCGTCCCCCCGGCGGTGGACGCCACCCTGCAGCTGGACCTGCGCCTGCCTGCCCGGCTGCCTCTGCGCTCACCCACCCCGGGCGCCCCAGCCGCGCCGGCCTCCCCGGCCGCCATCCCCACGCCGGGACCTTAATCGGAATCATGGTTTGGCTGTCAATTCGAGTGGTTTCACCGCCCAAATTGACAGCAGATATGCCTGGCTCCAGCTTATCCCGCCTTCACGTTAAGCCACTCACCTGATCGTAAATATATCCAACCTGCCAGCCGGCGGCCCACCCGCCCGGCCGGTTCAACCTGCCTGGAGCTCGACCCGGAGGAAAAATGCTTCCAATGCTTGCCAACCCACCTGAGCCCGGCGCACCGCACACCTCCCGCCGATTCACCCCGGCGGACCTGCTGGTCGCCCTGGTGCTGTGCCTGACCGTCCTCAGCCGCTTTACCCTGCTGGGCGAGCGGGTAATGAGCCACGACGAGGTCAACCACGTGGTGCCGTCTTACCAGCTGTCCCAGGGGGAGGGTTACCATTACGACCCCATGACCCACGGGCCGTTCCAGTTCCACGCCATCGCCCTGGCCTACTTCCTGTGGGGCGACGACGACTTCACCGCCCGCGTCCCGGCAGCACTGTTCAGCACGGCCGCGGTGGCCTGCGTGCTCTTCGGCCTCCGCCGTCCCCTGGGCCGCAGCGGGGCCTTGATGGCCGGGGTGCTGTTCCTGATCTCGCCCTTCATGCTGTATTACGGGCGCTACGCCCGCAACGAAGCCTTCCTCCAGCTGGTGGGGGTGGTTTTCCTGTACGGGCTGTGGCGCGTCCTGGAGCGCAATGACGCCGCCGGCCTGTGGCTGGTGACCCTGTCCACCGCCCTGCACTTCGTGATCAAAGAGACCGCCTTTCTCTACACTGCCCAGGCCCTGGTGCTGCTGTTGGGC
>JAAZNB010000523.1 GCA_012798515.1 Chloroflexota bacterium | reverse complement strand
TACGTGGCCACGGTGGAGCACGACGGCTGGAAGCTATCCAGCGTGCCCGATTTGATGCCCGCCGTGCGCGCCGCCGAGTGCGTGGTGATCGTCAGCAACCATTCCTGCTATGATTACCCCGCCATCCTGGAAGCCGCCAGCCTGATCGTCGACACGCGCAACGCCTTGAAGACGCACGGCACGGTGCATCCCAAAGTGGTGAGGTTGTAATGGGCCATTACCTGTTGACCGGCGCGGCCGGTTTCATCGCTTCGCGCGTGGCGGACATGCTGTTGGCCGAGGGCCACAGTGTGGTGGGGATCGACAATCTCAACGACGCTTACGATGTGCGGCTCAAGCACTGGCGCCTGGAGCGCTTACAGGCCCAGCCTGGCTTTAGCTTTCACCCGGCCGACATCAGCAACTTCGAGGGCCTGATGGAGATCTGCCCCCCGGGGGAACGCTTCGACGCAGTGATCAACCTGGCGGCGCGCGCCGGGGTGCGCGCCAGCGTGGAGAATCCCTGGGCTTTCGTGGACACCAACATGACCGGCACGCTCAACCTGCTGGAGCTGTGTAAACGGCGCCAGGTGGGCAAATTCGTGCTGGCCTCTACCTCCAGCATCTACGGGGCCGATGCCCCCCAGCCCACGCCGGAGGAGGCCGACAGCAGCCGTCCCTTGCAGCCCTACGCGGCCAGCAAGAAGGGCGCCGAGGCGCTGTGCCACTCCTACCACTACCTGGAAGGCATCGACGTGACCATCTTCCGCTATTTCACCGTCTACGGCCCGGCCGGGCGCCCGGACATGGTCATGTTCCGCTTCACCCAGTGGATCGCCGAGGGCCGCCCGGTGCGCCTGAATGGCGATGGGCAGCAGTCGCGCGGCTTCACCTACCTGGACGACATCGCCCGGGGCACCATCGCGGGGCTCAAACCGCTGGGTTACGAGATCATCAACCTGGGCGGGCACGAGACCATCACCATCAACGAGATGATCGCCGTGCTGGAAGAGCTGATCGGCAAGCCGGCCGAGGTGACCTACCAGCCCCTGCACCGCGCCGACATGCTCTCCAATTGGGCCAACGTGGACAAGGCCCGCCGCCTGCTGGGCTGGGCGCCGCAGGTGCCCCTGGCCGAAGGCATGCAGCGCCTGGTCGAGTGGTACATGGCCGAGCGCAGCTGGGCCTCCCAGGTCCTGACGCCATGAAACTGGAACCGTCCTGGTGGCGCGCCTGGCGCGAAGATAACCTGCTCCAGGGCGTCATCCGCAACACGGGCTACCTGTTCAGCAGCAACACCATCAGCATGGTGCTGGCCTCGCTGCAGGGCATCCTGGCCGCCGTCCTGCTGGGACCGGCGGCCTACGGCGCCCTGGGGGTGATCACCCAGTACGCCTCCACGGTCAACCGCCTGCTGTCCTTCCGCATGGGCGAGGTGGTGATCAAGTACGCCGGGCAGCACATCCAGATGGGCCGCCGCCAGGAAGCTGCGGCGGTGATCAAGCTGGCCGCCCTGGCCGAGGCGCTTACCTCGGTGGTGGCCTACGGCCTGCTGGCCCTGACCGCCCCGCTGGCGGCGCGCTGGATCGTCAAGGACGTCTCCACCACATCGATCATCCTGCTCTACGGCCTGGCCCTGCTGGCCAACCTGGTCACCGAGACCTCCACGGCCGTGCTGCAAATCGGCGGCCACTTCCGCAGCCAGGCTCTGCTGACCTTGATGCAGAACGTGCTCACTGCGGCCTGGATCGGGGTGGCTTACCTGACCCACGGCGGGCTGTACCAGGTGCTGATGGCTTACCTGGCCGGCAAGCTGCTGTTCGGCGTGGGCATTGCCCTGGCCGCCGGGCGTTGGATGACGCCCATGCTGGGGCCCGGCTGGCAGCGCGCCCCCTTGAGCCTGATCCAGGGCAAGCGCAAGCTGCTTACCTTTGCGGTCAGCACCAACCTGAGCGGCACCATCAACCTGGTGGTGCGCGACAGTGAAGTGCTGTGGGCGGGTTTCCTGTTCACCACCCGCGAGGCGGGCTACTACAAGTTCGCCCAGGCGATGATGAACATCATCCTCATGCCCATCACCCCCTTTATCAACACCACCTTCCCCGAGATCAGCCGCCAGGTAGCGGCGCGCAGCTGGGCGGCCCTGCGTCGCCTGCTGCGCCGCACCAGCCTGGTGGCCGCGGTCTGGACGGCGGCCTGCGCCGCCGGCCTGCTGCTCCTGGGGCCGTGGGTGCTGGGCTGGCTCAAAGACGGCGCCTACCTGCCCTCGCTGCCGGGGATGCTGGTGCTGCTGGCCGGCTTTGGTACGGCCAACGTGCTGTTCTGGAACCGTCCCCTGCTGCTCTCTTTCGGCATGCCCAACTACCCCCTGGGCGTGACCGCCACCGCCGGGGCGCTCAAGACGGTCCTCATGCTGACCGTGGCGCGCCCCTTCGGCTACGTGGCCCAGGCGGTGCTGTTGAGCGGTTATTTCATCGTCTCGGTGGGGTTGATCGTGCGCCGCGGGCTGGTCGAGCTGCGCCGCGCCGAACAGGAGGACGCCGCCGCCGGCCTGCCGGCCGCGGGAGGGGAGCCGGCGTGAGGATCGCCTGTATCACCACCTCGCGCATCCCGGCCTCCACGGCGCACAGTATCCAGGCCATGAAGGCCTGCCACGCCCTGGCGCAGGTGGACGGCCCGGTGGCGCTGTGGGTCCCGGGTGACCGGCCGGTTGCTTGGGAGGCCCTGGCCGAGCACTACGGGCTGGAGACGCCCTTCGACGTGCATTGGATGCCGTCCCGGCGCACCTGGCGGCGCTACGATTTCGCCTGGCAGGCGCTGCAAGAGGCCCGGCGCTGGGGCGCCGACCTGGTGTACACCTGGTTTTTCCCCGCCGCAGCCCTGGCGCTGCATTACCACCTGCCGGTGGTCGTGGAAGTGCACGACCGTCCCAGCGGGCGGGTGGGGCCGTGGTTCCTGCGCAATTTCGTGCACACGCCGGGGCGCAAGGCCCTGCTGGTCATCACCGCCGCCCTGCGCGGCAAGCTGGAGGAAGGTTTCGGCCTGCCGGCCGGGGCCGACTGGGTGCACATCGCCCCCAACGGCGTAGACCTGGAGCATTACCGCTCCCTGCCGCCCGCAGAAGAGGCGCGGGCCATGCTTGGCCTGCCCCCGGGCCTGACGGTGGGCTACACCGGCCATTTCTACGCCGGGCGCGGCGCCGGCCTGCTGGTGGGGCTGGCCCGGGCCTTCCCCGAGGTGCATTTCTTGTGGGCCGGGGGGCGACCCGAGGATGTGGCCGCCTGGCGGGAGAAGCTGTCCGCCCAGGGGATCGAGAACGTGACCCTGACCGGCTTCATCGACAACCGCCGCCTGCCGCTGTACCAGGCCGCAGCGGACGTCCTGCTGATGCCGTACGAGCGGGCCATTGCCGGGAGCAGCGGGGGCAATTCGGCCGAGATTTGCAGCCCGATGAAGATGTTCGATTACCTGGCCGCCGGGCGGGCCATCGTGAGCAGTGATCTGCCCGTGCTGCACGAGGTGCTCCACCCGGGCAATGCCGTGTTCTGCCCGCCGGAGGACCTGCCGGCCTGGCAGGCTGCCCTGGCCGCCCTGCGGGACGACCCGGAGCTGCGCCGGCGCCTGGGGGCCCAGGCGGCCGCCGACGCGGCGCGCTATACCTGGCGCGACCGGGCCGCACGCGCCCTGGCCGGCCTGCGGGCGACGGGCTGATTTCCCCTCTGTGATGATTGCATCAGG
>JAAZNB010000522.1 GCA_012798515.1 Chloroflexota bacterium | reverse complement strand
GTTGGCCTATCTATTCATTCTGGCGCTCTTGTGCGGCTCTTATCTGACGGGCATTGAAAAAGTGCCTTACTCCGGTGATGAAAGCGATTGGATTACAACCAGCCAGTATTGGGATGCTTTTATTTCTGGGCGTTTTCCTCCTCACGCAACGATGGTTCACCTGGGATGGGGAGAACATTATTGGACTTTAACTCAGCCACCGCTGGCACGTTATCTGATTGGAATTGGCCGCTCATTCGGTGGCTTTGGCGTGGACGGATTAAATTACGAATACAACTGGCAATTAAGTTGGGATGAAAACCTGGCTCTTGGCAACGTCGTGCAAGGAAAATTGTTATGGTGGTCGCGTCTTCCCATGGCAATTCTGGCCATTGGCTCGGGAACAATTCTGTTTTACATGGTTGAGCAAGCTTTCGGTTTACATGCTGCCGTGGCCACCATACTGCTTTTTGTTGCCAATCCCTATTTGAAAAATACATTACGCAATGCTATGGGTGAAAGTGGTTTGTTGTTCTTTACTTTATGCAGTATGGCATTATCCTACACAGGCATAAAAAGCTGGGCAGCTTTTCACCAGAAAGGTATATCTGCAGAGGGGGGGAAGCGCATGGGCATTCCGCTTTTTTGGATGTGGTTCCTTCTAGCTGGCGCCGCTGCTGGGTTAGCCGGGGCCACCAAAATAAATGGACTGATGACCATCCTATCGTTGATGAGTATATGTTCGCTGTTACCTGCCCTATCAAACAATACATACAATCAACACCAACTAAAGAAAGCCTTTTTATTGGCTATATCGACCGGCTGTATGGCTTTGCTGATATTCATATTGGTAAATCCCTTTTTATATCCTTATCCATTGATTCGAATTCTCAAAATGTACAGTTTTCGTCTGGTCGAAATGGGCATCCAATCAAACATGTTTCCGTCAAGTACATTCCCTTGTTTGGCAGATCGTGTACTTCGAATCGGACAGCAAGTATTCGAATCATGCGCTACAATCCGCTTCTCAAACGCCTGGTTATTGAACCTGACGCTGACCATGGTTGGTTTAATAGCTCTCATCCAGCACACCCGCCCATCCCACATTCAACGGAACGGAGCCCTCGCGCTCCTGCTGGTACCGCTGCCGCTGGTGCTGGCCGCCCTGGCCACCCCGCTGGATTTCGAGCGCTATTACCTGGTGGCCGAGGTGTATTCCACCGTATGCATCGCCTGTGGGGCCGGCTGGCTGCTGCGTAAGCTGTCTGCCTGGCGCCTGTTATGGCCCAAACAGCTAGCCAATCCACACCCGCGGACATAAGCCCGCACCAGACCGCTTTGGGGGAAATTCATACAACTTTTCCAGGATTGCTCCGTATATGATTGTGAATACACGGCCGGCGTTGGTGAGACCGGTATGAATGGGGAGGCGAGTTTTACACAACGTTAAACCAGGCCAAAAAAGGGCTTAACAATGAGCCCCTATACTGTAATGGTGGAGCCTTATCGATGTTTTCAAACCGGCCCAGGTTTACATCCAGGAGATTAAGATGAAACGGCTGCTTGGCCCAATATTGTTGGCTGTACTCATCCTTGGGGTGGGAGCGGCCATTTTTATTTCTGTCCGCCAACAAATCACCCTGCGCCAGGTGGTCCCCGTGCGCGGTTTGATCGGCTCCGAGAAGGAGCCCTTTTTCAAAGACCCGCGGGTGATCGACGTCCTGCGCAAGCACGGTTTCGAAGTCCAGGTCGAAAAGGCCGGTTCCCGCACCATCGCCACCGATTACGACCTGCAAGAATACGATTTCGCCTTCCCGGCCGGGGTGCCCGCGGCGGAGAAGATCCGCCAGAACTACGCCGGCTCGAAGTCTTACGACGTGTTCTTCACCCCCATGGCAATCGCCTCCTGGGAGGACATTGCCCAGATCCTGGTCGCCAACGGTGTGGCCCAGGACCAGGGGGACTACTACACCCTGGACATGCACGGCTACCTGGATTGGGTTTCCGAAGGCAAACGCTGGAGTGATTTACAGCACAACGCGGATTACCCGGTCAACAAGAGCGTGCTGATCGTTTCCACCGACGTGCGCAAATCCAACTCGGCCGCCATGTACCTGGCGCTGGCCAGCTACATCGCCAACGGGGACAACGTGGTGCAGAACAACGCCGAAATCCAGACCGTGCAGCCGCTGGTGGAATCCCTGTTCCTCAAGCAGGGCTACACCGAATATTCCTCGGAGGCGCCTTTCGAAGATTACCTCGTCATGGGCGCCGGGAAGGCGCCGCTGGTGATGATCTACGAAGCCCAGTTCATCTCGCAGGCCGCCCAGGGCGGGGGGCTCAGCGACCAGATGGCGCTGATGTACCCCGAGCCGACCATCTACAGCAAGCACATCTTCGTTTCGCTGGGTGCCAACGGCGAACGCCTGGGGGAACTGCTGCTGAACGACCCCGAGTTGCAACGCCTGGCCGTGGAATACGGCTTCCGCAACAGCGACCAGGCCTATTTCAAAGAATTCACCCGGAGCCACCAGGTGAACGTTCCGGACACGCTGGTGGACGTCATCGAACCGCCCAGTTATGAGATCCTGGAACGTATGATCCAAGAGATTGAGCAGAAATACCAATAAGGAGATGGAGAATGTCCACCGAATTGACCCCTCCCACGACCCTGACCCCACCCGAGCCGGTACAGCCCGTCCCGCAAGAACAGGCCGGGCAAATGGTCAAACTGAACCAGCCGACCGTACAAAAGCTGGATGAAAAGGTAAACGAGTTTATCGACTTAGTGGTGCGTTCCGAGGTCCAGTCGGACCCCTTCAAAGAACGGGTCAACGCCATCCACAACCTGGGGAACAAAGAGATCCGCGCCTCGGCCTCCGTGTCCAACCGCATATTGGATCGACCGGTCAAGGCCATGGAGGGCGGGCTGTTCAACGACACCACGCCGATCTCACGCTCACTGATCGACCTGCGCAAGACGGTCGAAGACCTGGATCCCTCGCGCCAGGGCGACCTGTTCTCGCCCCAACGCCTGCTGGGGATCCTGCCCTTCGGCAACAAGCTGCGCGATTACTTCCTGCGCTACCAGTCCTCGCAGAGCCACATCAACGCCATCATCAACGCCCTGTACCGCGGCCAGGACGAGCTGCGCAAGGACAACGCCAGCATCGAACAGGAAAAGGTCAACCTGTGGGAGCTGATGCAGAAGCTGCAGCAGTACATCTACGTGGGCAAGAAGATCGACGCCGCCCTGGAAGCCCGCGTGGGCGAAATCGAGACCGGCGACCCGGAGAAGGCCCGCATCGTGCGCGAGGAAATGTTGTTCTACGTGCGCCAGAAAGTGCAGGACCTGCTGACCCAGATGGCGGTCAACATCCAGGGCTACCTGGCCCTCGACATGGTGCGTAAGAACAACCTGGAATTGATCAAGGGCGTGGACCGGGCCACGACCACCACCGTCTCGGCCCTGCGCACGGCCGTGATCGTCGCCCAGGCGCTGGCCAACCAGAAACTGGTCCTGGACCAGATCAACGCCCTCAACAGCACCACCAGCAGCCTGATCGAATCGACTTCAGAACTGCTGCGCAAACAGACGGTCGACATTCACCAGCAGGCGGCCAGCGCCACAATCAACATCGAACAGCTCCAGCGGGCTTTCAACAACATCTACGAATCGATGGACATGATCTCGCAGTACAAGCTGGACGCCCTGGCCAGCATGCAGCACACCGTAGAGACCCTCACCAGCGAGGTGGACAAGGCCCAGAAATACCTGGACCGGGTCAGGAACGAAGAAGCCGCCCGGGCGGCGGGCAGCGTCGACCTGGAAGCCGGGGACGACGATATCCGTTTGTAAGAGAACCGGAGAAAACCGTTGAGCACGAATTTTCACAGATGGACTGCTATCTTTGCCGCCATCCTGCTCCTGGTGACCAGCCTGGCCTGCGGCCTGTCCGGGATCCTGCCCCAGGAAGAAGGCCTGACGGTACTGGCCGGCTCTGAATTGAAAGACCTGGAGCCCATGCTGGACGAGATCCAGCGCGCCACCGGCGTGCGCCTGGTCATGACTTACACCGGCACCCTGGACGGGGCCGAACAGATCCTGGCCGGCGAGCAGGTCGATTTTGCCTGGTTCTCACACGCCAAGTATCTCAACCTGCTCAAAGGCGCCCAGGGGCGCATCCAGGCCCAGGAAAAGATCATGCTCTCCCCGGTCGTGCTGGGGGTCAAACACAGCCTGGCCGAGGAATGGGGCTGGGTGGATAACCCCGACCTGACCTGGCAAGACATCGTCGAGAAGGCCGGCAGCGGCGAGCTGCGCTACGCCATGACCAACCCGTCCTCTTCCAACTCGGGCTTCTCGGCCCTGGTGGGCGCCGCGGCAGCCCTTTCGGGCAAGACCGACGCCCTGGAAGACGCCGACATCGACCGCATCAGCCCGGAACTGAAGACCTTCATCCAGGGTCAGGCCCTGACCGCCGGCAGCTCGGGCTGGCTGGCCGACCAGTACGTGATCGAGCAGGACCACCTGGACGGGATCATCAATTACGAGTCCGTGCTGCTCAGCCTGAACAAGAGCGGCAACCTGCACGAACCCCTGTACCTGGTTTACCCCAAGGAAGGCATCATCACCGCCGATTACCCCCTGCTGCTGATCAACCCCGACCAGCGCGAGGCTTACGACAAGGTGGTCGAGTATCTACGCTCAGCCGACGTGCAGGGCGAGATCATGCAGCAAACCCTGCGCCGCCCGGTCAACCTGCAGGTGCCCCTGAGCGCCGATTTCCCCACCGGCCTGCTGGTGGAGCTGCCCTTCCCCAGCCAACAGGAAGTGGTCGACCACCTGCTGTTCAGCTACCTGGACGAACAGATCAAACCTTCGCACACCTATTACGTCCTGGACGTGAGCGGATCGATGGAAGGCGACCGGCTGGAGAGCCTGAAGACGGCCATGTACAACCTCTCCGGCGCAGACACCAGCCTCACCGGGCAGTTTGCCCGCTTCCGCAACCGGGAGAAGATCACCATCATCGCCTTCAGTGACCAGATCGAGGCCCAGCAGAGCTTCGACGTGGACATCGACCGGCCGGACAGCCTGGACGAGATCCGCCAGTACGTCCGCGCCCTGGAGACCGACGGCAACACGGCCATCTTCTCCGCCCTGCAAGCGGCCTACCAGGAAGCGGCCCGCGACCGGGCCCAGGATCCGGAGCGGGTGTACTCCATCGTGCTGATGAGCGACGGGGAGAACAACTCGGGCATTTCCCAGGGCGAATTCCTGTCCGGCATCCGCGGCCTGCCCGGGGCAGAAGGCATCCGCGCCTTTACCATCCTGTTCGGTGAAGCCGACCAGGATACCATGCAGTCGATTGCCGAAGCGACCGGCGGGCGCATGTTCGACGCCAGCCAGGCCTCTCTGCCCTTGATCTTCAAAGAAATTCGGGGTTACCAGTAGCCCATGCAGAAGCCGCCCCGTTTCCTGTTGTTCCTGTACAGCACGCGCAACATGGCCGGCTCGGCGCTGGGCATCGCCGGCCTGCTGCTGTTCTTCACCGGCGTCATCCAGCAATACTGGCTGCTGATCGTGATCGGGTTGTATGCCATCGGTGTGCTGGCTGCTCCCAAAGACCCGCAGTACGACTTGAAACTGAGCCACCAGCTGCAGGAATCCGACATCCGTGAAGGGCTGGAAGGGCTGGTGCACAAGATCCGCGGCAAGGTGCCCAAAGAGATCCTGGAGCGGGTCTTGAGCATCAAAGGCTCCATCCTGGAAGTGCTGCCCCAGATCATGGACCTGAGCAGCAGCGACCGGAACATCTTCCTCATCCAGCAGACGGCGCTGGATTACCTGCCCGGCGCCCTGGAAGGCTACCTGAACCTGCCCCGGGCTTACGCCAACCTGCAGCCGCTGAAAGACGGCAAGACCGCCCGGCAGTTGCTGCTGGAACAGCTGGACCTGTTGGACACAGAGATGAAAGCAGTGGTGCAGGACGTGTATCGCAACGACGCCCAGCAGCTCATTGCCCACGGGCGCTTCTTGCAGGATAAATTTTCCGGCGGCCAGGAAAACTGGCTGGTGTAATCGACTCCAGGCGCTCAGGTCAGCAGCCGGATCAGGAAACAGGCTCCGGCGGCCACCAACGCCGCGGCCGGGATGGTCAGCACCCAGGCGATCACAATATCGATGGCTGCGCCCCAGCGCACCTTTTTCACCCGGTCGGCCGCCCCCACGCCCACCAGCGCCGAGCTGATCACCTGGGTGGTGCTCACCGGCCCGCCCAGCAGGGCCGCCCCCAGGACGACCAGGGCGGCGCTGACCTGGGTGCCGAAGCCGTGCACCGGGCGGATCTTGTAGAAGCTGTTGCTCAAGCGCTTGATCAGGCGCCAACCGCCGATGCCGGTCCCCAGCGCCATGGCTCCCGTACAGGCCAAAATTACCCACAGCGGCACGTGGAACTCGTCCAGGCCCCCCTCGATACACAGCGCCAGGGTGATCACGCCCATGGTCTTGGGCGCATCGTTGGCGCCGTGGCCCAGCGCCAGGCCCATGGCGGTCAGCGCCTGGCCGTGCTTGAAGAACCAGTTGATGCGGTTGGAGGCGTTGCGGGCCAGGAAGAAGATCAGCCGGGTGAGCAGAAATCCCACCACCAGGCCCAACACGGGGGAAATGAACAGGGCCAGCAGCACCTTGAGCAGGCCCTCGGGACGGATCAGGGCCGGGCCGGCGCCGGCGCTGACTGCGCCGACCAGGCCGCCCACCAGGGCGTGAGACGAGCTGCTGGGGATGCCGAAATACCAGGCAAACAGGTTCCAGGCCACTGCGCCCAGCAGGGCGGCCAGCAAGATCTCGACCGAGATCCCTTCTGGGCCGGCAAACACCTGCCCGATGGTCTGGGCCACGGCCACGCCCAGCAGGAAAGGCCCCGCCAGCTCGCACAGGGCGGTCAGCACCAGCGCCAGGCGGGGCGCCAGGGCCCGGGAGGAGATCAAGGTGGCCACGATGCCGCTGGAGTCGTTGAAGCCGTTCAAGAAGTTAAACAGCAGCGCCAGGCCGACCAGGAAGGGGAACAGATCCATCGGCGCGGTCAGGACTTTTTCAAGATAATGTCGGCAATCACGTTGGCGGCGCCATCTTCCCGGTCGGCGGCGTTGCTCAGGTGGCGGTAGATTTCACGCACCTTGAGCATGGACATGACGTGTTTGACGCTTTTGGATTCCTGGAACAGGTCTGCCAGCGCCTCGCGATAGACCGTCTCCACCTGGTTCTCCAGGCTCTTGGCGTTCTGGACGTGATCGGAGGCCACGCTCATGTGGTTGCTCTGTAAACGGTCAACGGCCAGCTGAATTTCTACAGAAGCGTCGTAGATCAGCCCGGCCATGCGCTGCATGAAAGGCGTGGGGGACACGTCCAGGATCTCCATTTCATCCACGGTGGTGTTGGCATAATCCAGGATGTCGTCGATCTCCCGGGACAGGCTAAACAGGTCTTCCCGGTCGAAGGGGGTGACAAAGGCGCGGGCCAGTTCTTCGATCAACACCCGGCGCACCTCGTCGGCCTCCTTTTCGGTCTGGGCAATCTGCCGGGCCACCTGCGAATCCCGGTGCTGCATGTATTCCTTGAGCAGCTCCAGGCCTTGCATGGTCAGGCGCGTTTGTTCCACCAGCAGCTGCCCAAATTTGTTGCCGGCCGGTTTAAACAGGTTGCGCAGGTTCATGGGACGACCTTCAAGCGCCCATCCAGGCGAGCGCCGCCTGCCGCGGGAACGCCATGCTGTTCACGGATGTAGGCCAGCAGGCCGTCGCGCAGCCGGATGCCACTGGGCTGCCAGGGGAACCCCTGCCAGGGCAAGGGTCTCACCCCGGCGGCCTCTTCCCAGGGACGGGCAAAATGGTGAAACAGGTTAGTCAACGCCAGGGAATACATCCGCCCGGAAAGGGCGTCGAGGGGCTCCCCGCCCAGGGTAATCTCCCGGGCATGGGTTCCCTGGATGGTGTAACGGATCTCCCGGCTGAAATGGGCAAAACCGCGTTCTACGTGCGGCTCGGCAGGCGGGTCCAAGCGCCGGGCGTTGTCCTCCAGCAGGGCGGCCAGCTGTACGGCGTCCACCTGGCACACCAGGATCTGGTCCATGAAGGGCACCGCCTGGAACAGGTCTCCCAGGGTGAGGGTTCCGCCGGGCGGGAACCCGGCGTGCAGGGCGCTGGAATCGAGCGCGGCGAAATCGACCGGGCAGCCCGCCGCCCGGCAGCAGGCGGCCATGGCGTCGGCCACAAAATTGCCCAGGGCGCTTTCGCCGCCGGCAAAAGCGTTGCGTTGGGACGGTGTAGACAGGCTGGGTTCCGGCGCTACCGGGCCCAGTTCCTGGGCCGCCAGGCGGGCCAGGCGGCGGGAAAGCGGCCGCACGTGCTGGGCCTCGAACTTTTCGTCCACCGGCAGGCCGGCCACAGGCCACAGGCGGGCCGAGGTCAGCACCGGCCGGGGTGCCAGGTGGAGCGTGGCCTCGCCGATGAAGCGTCCGTAAGCCCCGGCCTGCAAGACAGGCACACCGTTGACCACGTTCCTGGCGCTCAGCCCGCCTTCGTTGAGCGCCTGGTGGGTGTGAGCGCCCACGATGAGATCCACACTGCCGGGCGGCAGTTGGGCGGCCAGCTCGCAATCCCCCGGGCCGACCAGTACGGCAGATGAAGAGGCGACGCTGTCTCCCAGGTGGGTCAATAAGAGGAGCACGTCGCACCAGGGCCGCAGCGCCGGCAGGATGTGCCGCGCCGCGGCGGCCTGGTCGGTGAGGCGAAAATCGACCCGCTTCTGGGGGATGCGTTCCCCGGGGGTGGTCAGGCCAACGAGGCCCACGCGCACCCCCCGGGTCACCAGGATGGCCGCCGGGTAGAAGAAGTCCTCCCCCGGGGGATTCAGGTCGATCAGGTTGGCCGACAGCACCGGGAAACGCGCTTCGGCGCGCTGCCTGGCCTCCAGGTAGCGCAGGCCGCGATCCAGGTCGTGATTGCCCAGGGTGACGGCGTCCACGCCGGCGGCTGTGTACAGGCGATACGCGGCGTGAACGGGCGTATCCGTGACCTGGTCGTCCTGCAGCAGCTCGAAAAGCCCCCCGACCAGATCGTCGCCCCCGCCCAGGACGAGCAGGCCGGCACCGGGCTCACCGGCCAGCTGCCGGCGGCGCCGGCGGATCAGGCCGGCCAGGCGCGAAAAAACGGCCTCGTAATGCTCCTGTCCAAAACAGGCCAGGTTGCCGTGCAGGTCGTTGAAGTGCAGGATCTCCAGCCGGAAGGGCTGTGCGTCCAGGTGCGCCGGGCGCCCGGGAAAACCGCTCTCCGGGTCGACGACGATCTCCCGTACCACCGCTTCCGCGGCATTCCCCTGCAGGACGTAACAAGCCGTCTCTCCGGCCGGGGTGGCCGGAGAGAACGGGCTGCGCACCAGGCGCAGCACACCAGATGGTGGGGTCACATTCATGGGCAATTTCAGGAAATCCGGGCGAACATATCCGGGTGCACGGGATGTAAAGCCGGCTCGCCGGCAAAAAAGCGGCGCAGCTCTTCCACCGCCATGGCGCCCAGGCCGGTGCAGTCTTCGATGCAGCCGGCCAGGTGAGGGGTAACCACCACGTTCTCCAGGCGGCGCAGCGGGCTGTCCGCCGCCGGCGGCTCGGGATCGGTGACATCGAGGAAAGCGTAGAAGCGGCCCTGGCTCAGCTCTTCGATCAGGGCCGGCTCGTCGATCAGTGTGCCGCGGGCAGTGTTGACCAGCACGGCGTTGCTCTTCATCATCTTGAGCCGTTCGGCATCGAGGATGTGGTAGGTGGATTCGTTGGCCGGGGCGTGCAGGGAGATGATGTCCGCACGGCGGGCCAGCTCGCTCACGTCGTCCACCTTCTCCACCTTCAGCCGGGCGGCCTCCTCCTGGCTGACAAAGGGATCGTACAACAGGATGTTCACGCTGAAGGGCTGCAAGAGCTCGATCACATGGGTGCCGATCATCCCGGCGCCGATCAGGCCGACCGTCTTGCCGTGCAGCTCGCGCGCCGGCCAGAACAAGGTATCACGCCAGCCGCCCTTGCGGATGTTCTGGTTCAGGGGGAAGATGTGCTTCATCCCCACAATCATCAAGCCCAGGGTCGTCTCCGCCACATCCCGCCCCAAAGCGGCCGAGGTGCTGAATACCTGAATATTGCGTTTCCAAACTTCATCGGAGATGAAGCGTTTCACACTCCCACCCGCGTGGGCAATGGCTTTCAACTTTGGAGCGGCAGCCATAACATCCGCATCTAAACGCGCCACATCCCAGCTGGTAATGCAGGCGTCCGCCTCAGGCAGCAGCGCAATCAAATCCTCTTTGGTGGCCGCTTCGGGCCCCGTATGATGGATCACTTCCGCAAAAGAATCCAGAGCTTTCCAGTTGCGTGAATTCATGATGCGGGGATAATTGGACTTTCCGATGGTAATGGCAATAATTGGTTTCGACATATTCTATCCTTTGAGCGCGCCCCGGGTAATCCCTTCGACAAACTGCTTCTGCGTGAAAATAAAGAGCACCAAAAGAGGAAGAATGACAAATACACTACCGGCCATGAGGATATTCCACCGGCTGACGGTTTCCTGGGTGGCTTTCAAATAGGCCAGGCCGATGGGCAGGGTACGCATCTTCAGCTCACTGGTCACGATCAGGGGCCACAAATAGTCATTCCAGCGCCCTACGAACGAAACCAGGAACACCGCGGCAAACAACGAACGGCTGATGGGCACAATCACGTGGATCAGGGTCTGAAAATGATTGGCGCCGTCTACCTTGGCCGCGTCGATCAACTCTTTGGGCAAGGTGCGGAACTGCTGGTAGAAGACAAACACCGGAAAAGCGTGGGCGATAGGGGGAACGATGAGGGCCCAATAGGTGTTGATCCAATCCAGCTTGCGCAGTAAGAGGTAATTGGGGATCAGTTTCATCTCCACCGGGATCATCATGGTCACCAGGACCATACCAAACAGAAATGGCTTGCCGGGGAATTTGATGAAAACCAGGGCGTACGACATTAAGAGTGCGAAGAACACCTGCAGGATGGTGGTCACCACGCCGGTAAAGATGCTGTTGAAGTAGAACATCCCGAAGGGCGCCGTGTTCCAGGCCTGCACGTAGTTTTCCAGATGGATGGAAGAAGGCAGCCAGCTGGGCGGGTAGAGGATGACCTCTTCGATGGGTTTCAATGAGGTGATGATCATCCAGAAGAAGGGCAGGCCCAGGATAAAGGTAGCCAGGATCAACAAAAAATAACTGCCAAAACGGTCGGCTGCCCGCCGTATCGCCCGCCGGCGGTGAAGGCGGCGCGTCTCCGTCTGGGGTTCGGGATACAGTTCAGTCGCCATAATTCACCCACTTTTCAGAGCTGCGCAGCTGGATGATGGTAATCACAATGATGACCACGAAGAAGATCAGGGCAAAGGCAGAGGCATACCCGGCGCGGAAATTGCGGAAGGCCAGCTGGTAGAGATGGTACACGTAGGTGGCCGACGCCGGGTAGACCGGGCCGCCGGCGGTCATGATAGCCACCACGTCGAAGGCTTTCATAGCCTGGATCAGGCCGCTCACCATGAGGAAAAAGATCACCGGCGTCATCAACGGGATGGTAATATAGCGCAGGATGTCCATCCCCGACGCCCCGCTGATCTCGGCTGCCTCGTAGTACTCCGGGTTGATGCTTTGCAGGCCGGCCAGGAAAAACACCGAAGAGAAGCCGATCTCTTTCCAGATGCCCACGATGATCACAGCCCACAGCGCCAGCTTGTTGCTGGATAGCCAGCTGATGCCCTGCATGCCCAGGCTGTTATACACCAGGCTCAGGGGCCCCAATTTGGGGTCGAGCAGCAAGACGAAGACCAGGGCGGCTGCGGCCGTGGTGGTGATGTGGGGCGTAAAGGCAATGGTACGGAAGAAGCCCTGGCCGCGCAGTTTCTTGTTCAACAGCAGCGCCAGTAAGAAGGCCAGCGTCTGGGCGATCACTACCACGCTCACGGAGTAGATCAGCGTGTTCTTCAAGACGGTCCAAAAATATTCGTCTTGAAAGAGCTCGACGTAATTATCCAGGCCAACCCAGGTGGGGCTGGGCGTAAGATAATTCCAATTGGTCAGGCTGAGATAGCCACTGTAAATGATCGGCCAGTAGGTAAAAACGGCAAAAATAACCAGGTTGGGCGCGAAGAACGCCAGAAAGGCCAGGTATTCCTTGTAATTTTTACGCAGGTTGCTTCTTATCGCTCCATACCCTTGTAGCAGGGTGGCCTTTAGAGCTGCGAGTAAGCGGTTTGCCCGGGATACGACCATAATTTCTCCCGCAGGTTAAATCAAAAGACAGGTTTTCGTGAAAACACCTGGTTGGGGTGGCGGCAGCAATGCATGAGGGGGCTGGGAGCCAGCCCCCTCTGAAAGTGTGGTAGCACTTCTCTACGGAGCAAATGTCTCGTTCTGAATGTCTTTCTCAGCCTTGGCGTCGGCGCTTTCCAGGGTGCTCTGCACGTCGGCCTTGTCGATCAAGATCTTCAACAGCGCTTCGTCAAAGGCGGTGCGCACAGCCGGCGATCCGTTCATGGAGAAGTCGCCGCGCAGGTACTCGGAAGCCGAGTTCATGATGGCAAAGTTCTCATCGCTCAGGAAATCGGCAGCCGCTTCGGCCGCTTCGGGATAGAAGACCGCGTAGCCGCTCTGCTCGCCGTAGTAGGCAATGCTTTCGGGCGAGAGCATGTATTTCATGAACTCCCAGGCTGCGGCACGTTTTTCTTCGGGGCAGCTGGTCAGCATGACGATACCGCCGCCACCTGGGGCGTAGACGCGGCCGGCCGTGCCTTCGGGATACAGGGCCACGGCGGGGGTGAACCCGACCGAATTGGCCATGATGTCACCGTAAGGAGCGGGGGAATCGAGGATCATGGCCGCCTGGCCGTTCATGAAGGCGCCGCGATGGCCGCCGGAGGCGCTATCGGGGATGACCGCCGCGCCGTCTTTGATCAGGTCCTGGAACTTGGTCATGACGTCCACCACGACCGGGTCATCGAAGGTGATGTTGCTGTAATCCATGGTGGTGAATTCGCCGCCATTGGACCACACGGCCGAGAGGAACGGCCAGGTGATGTTCCACAGCGCCGCGCCGGCCCGGGTTACGTTGCCATTGGCGTCCTTCACGGTCAATTGTTCAGCGTAATCGAAGTACTCATCCCAGGTCTGGGGAGGGCCAGCCAGGCCGGCTTCTTCGAAGGCTTCTTTGTTGTAGTACAGCACCGGGACCGACACGTTGAAGGGCAGCCAGTTGAGGTTGCCATCCACTACGCCGGCGTCGATCATCGTGCTGGGCCAGCTGGACGTATCCAGGCCGTTGTCCCCACTGACGTAGGGGTTCAGGTCAACCAGCACACCCGACTTGGAGAACTGCAAAATTTCATAGGTGCCCAGCTGAGAGACGTCTGCACCGCCGCCTGCGGCGACGTCCGCCAGAATCTTGGTGGACAGGTCACTGTAGGTCGCACCTTGCAGCTCGCTGGTGACGTGGATGAGATCCTGGGATTCATTGAAACGCTTGACCAGCTCATCCTGGGCATCGGCAGCCGGCCCGGTGAGAGCGTGCCAGTAGACCAGCTCGACCGGTTCAGCGGATTCGGCCACAGGCGCTTCGGTGGCGACTTCTTCCTGCTCGGGAACGG
>JAAZNB010000521.1 GCA_012798515.1 Chloroflexota bacterium | reverse complement strand
GCGGGTAAGCCCGACATATAAAAAGACTGGGGACGTCGAGGGCTGTGAAACAGCCTGGGACGTCCCCAGTCTCGTCAGGGCGTTAAGCTACCGAGCCGGACGGGTCAGTTGGAGGAGACCGGGTGGAGCTCGATGGTCTGGCGGTGGATGCGCACGGCGCCGGCCTTGGCCAGCACCTGGGAGACGTAAGCCTCCTGCACGTCGACCAGGGAATGCCCTTCCTGGATGCGGATCTTGCCGATCCCGGAGCCCGGAATGTCGGTGTGGGTGGCAATGGCGCCGACGATGTCACTGGGACGGATGCCGTCACGCTTGCCCATGTTGAGGCTCAGGCGCACCATGCCCGGCTCGTGGGATTTTTCGGCCCAGGCGCGGGGGGCGCGGCCGGTGACGCCGCTGTGGCCGCGTTCGCGGCGCGGGCGGTCGAAACTGGTCTCGACCACCTCGCTGAGCGGGGCGATGGGGCGCTGTTTCTCCTCGGCGCGGGCGATCTTGAGCGCCACGGCCGCTATAGTCAGTGGGTCGTGGCCGGCCTCGACCAGGGTCTCGACCAGCTGGTGTTCGCGGTGGCAGCGGCCGCGCTGCAGCCACATGGTCATTTGCTGCATGAGCTGTGTCTCGCGCGAAGCCAGGATCTCTTCCGCAGTGGGCAGGGCCACGCGGCGGATCTTCTGGCGGGCAAAAGATTCGATCTGGGCCATGCGGCGCCGTTCCCCGGGGGTGAGCAGCGAGATGGCCACGCCGGTCTTGCCGGCGCGCCCGGTGCGCCCGATGCGATGCACGTAGACTTCCGGATCGTCGGGCAGGTCGAAATTGAACACGTGGGAGATGTCTTCGATGTCCAGCCCGCGGGCGGCTACGTCGGTGGCCACCAGTACCTTGATCTGGCCGCGGCGGAAGCGGTTAAGGGTCTGTTCGCGGGCGTCCTGGCTCAGGTCGCCGTTGAGGGCCTCAGCGGGGAACCCGCGCAGGGTCAGCTCGTTGGACAGCTCGCCTGTGCCCGTGCGGGTGCGCACGAAGACCAGGGCGCTGGAGATGTCTTCCATTTCGAACAAGCGCGTCAGGGCAGCCAGTTTGTCGTGGGAGTTAACCAGGTAGCAGCGCTGTTCGATGGTGTCTACGGTGACCTGTTCGCTGCGGATGGTGATCGACTGCGGCTCGTGCATGTAGCGGTCGGCCAGGCGGCGGATGGGCCCCGGCAGGGTGGCCGAGAAGAGCGCCGTCTGGCGTTCGGCGGGGGTGGAGGACAGGATGACCTCGATGTCTTCCACGAAACCCATGCTGAGCATTTCGTCGGCCTCGTCGAGTACCACGGTGCGCACCTGGCTGAGGTCCAGCACGCCGCGCTCGATCAGGTCGATGATGCGACCCGGCGTGCCGACCACGACGTCTACGCCGCGTTTCAAACGCCCGATTTGGGGGCCATAGGCCTGGCCGCCATAGACGGCCAGCACACGGGCGTTACAGTAGCGGCCATAGTCGGTGATGGCGCCGGCTACCTGTAAGGCCAGTTCGCGGGTGGGCGCCAGTACCAGGGCCTGGATGTGATCCTGGTTGGCCTGTAAATTGTGGAGGATGGGGAGGGCGAAGGCCGCGGTTT
Source organism: Chloroflexota bacterium (assembly GCA_012798515.1). Classification (GTDB taxonomy): domain Bacteria; phylum Chloroflexota; class Anaerolineae; order Anaerolineales; family Anaerolineaceae; genus JAAZNB01. Next base: position 8,987 of record JAAZNB010000521.1, on the reverse strand, counting down.
TTCCCGTGCCGGTCTGCGCCTGGCCGATTACGTCTTGTCCGGTAACCATAATGGGGATAATGGCCGATTGGATCGGCATGGGGGCCTGGTAACCGCGCTCGGTAACGGCCTGCACCAGCTGCGGATGCAGGTTGAGTTGGATAAATTCGGTTGTCATCAAAACTCCTGTTATGTCGAACCGTTTTGACGACTCCGTGATTGTACCCATACCCGCTGTTGCTCACACGGCCGACCTGTGCGGTGGGCGCCGGGTGGCAACAAAAAAGCCCGACCAGCTTACGTCGGGCAATCATTCGGACCAGTCAAAACAATTCCCTAAAACGTTGCTTCCTTGCGGAATGGAGTAAGTATATCATATTTTTGGCGCCGCGCCGGGGTGATTCAATGCGGGTCCAGGGCCATTTATAATGTTGGCGAGCGGCCCAACGCTCCCCAACTCCTATTGTCTGGAGGGTGTTATGAACTTAAAGGACATGAGCCATGCGGTGCACACAGGGTTTGAGCATCCGCATGGCAAACGCCAGACAGGTCAGGTACGGGGCCATAAAAGCCCATCCATCCTCGCGGTCATCACTCGGGGGCTCGCTGCGCTCGCAATAACATACGTGTTATCCGTCGGGCCTCCATTACAACGCCCCGCAGGGGTAAAAGTGCCCCGACCGTTCGACGTCGATGAGGGTACCCGGCGTAGGCCGGGACGCCGGGGCTGTCTGCCTCTGCGACCGAGGAGCCCTTTCTTTCAGCAGGTCGGGCTTCCAAAGTGCCCCGCAGGGGTACGCCCGACCGAACACGGCCGGCAATGGATGCCGGCTTCCCCGTGCCGCCTCGGGCATACCCCGATGATCCGCTCGCGACCATGAAAGTTGGCTTTCGCTTCCGGCGCGGGCCGGCCGTGGCACGGGGGTGGCCTGCCTCCGCAGCGGAGGGGCTGCTTTGCCGGATCGCTCTAGCCAACCTACGCCAGGCCGGTCTCCCCCAGGCCGCAGAGCACAGTGCCAGGATGAAATTCGCTCAAGTTTATTAGCAGGTCGGGCTTCCAAAGCGCCCCGCAGGGTAAAGTGCCCCGATAGGGGTACGCCCGACCGGACACGGCCGCCGGAGCGAGGGGAGTTCATAACACCCGCTAGCGCCTGTGCAAACGGCCGCGGCTGGGTTGGTCTTTGCGCGCCGGAAAGAGGTATGATTTCATGATAGAATTGAGAACGCTTTACCATACCAGGAATCCGGTTGTTATGCCCATGAAAATGACTCGAACTACTATGCAAATACTGCGTTTTGGAATTCTTGCCGTCCTGTTGGTAGCAGCCGGCGGCTGCACGGCGCAAGCTACGCCCGTCGTCATCCCGACCCAGGTGCCCACCATGGACCCGGCCGTGATCGTCGATATGGCCGTGCAGACCATGGAGGCCAGGCTGACCCAATCTGCGCTGGAGAACCCCACGGCCACCCCATTGCCCACCGCTACGCCACTGCCCAGCGCCACGCCCACCGTACAGGAGACCGAAAATGTGGTCCAACCCACCGCTACCCAGGGCCAGGTGCAAGGCCTGTCGGCCAAGTTCCTGTATACGGCCACCTATCCCGAAAACAAGACCGTCTACGTGCCGAACGAGAAATTCGGCCTGGCGATTGGTTTCTTGAACAACGGCACCATCGAATGGACGCCCGGCTATCGCCTGGTGAACGTCGGTTACACCGGTGAGTTCACCGGGGGGACGGACGTGAGCCTGGACATCGTCATCGAGCCGGGCAAAAAGGCCGAATTTAACCTGGCCGGCTTTGGCTCTGAAGAGCTGGGTGACCACACCTGGACCTACCAGCTGTACACGGACCGGGGCGTGCCCGTACCGGGCGGCCTGGCGACTTTCTGGTACCAGGCCGAGTAATAGAAACCCTGCTACCGGAAAATTGATTCTAGAAATAAATTCAGGGCCAACCCTCGGGTTGGCCCTGATGCTTATGTGTGCGTGGCGGCTTAGATGGCGTAACGACCGGGCAGGTCGGGGATCTGGCGCACGAGGTTCTTGACGAAGCGCTGGTGGTTGGTATCCAGACTGCGGTACCACAGGTACCCACCCAGACTGAGCAAGGTGAATATAGCAACGAAGGCGCGCGAGCGCCGGGTGACCAGTAGCATGGGATGCCTCCTTTTATTGTTCGTATTTCTCGATCAGGCGGGACGCGATAATCCCGGATGCAATGGTAGTGGGGACGCCGCCGCCGGGATGGGTCGAAGACCCGGTCAGATATAACCCGTCGATGACCTTCGAACGGGCGGCGGGACGGAAGACGGCCTCCGCCGGCAGGTCCTGCTGGAAGGCGTAGATGGCGCCTTCGGGCAGCAACAGGCGGCGTTCGAAATCGAGCGGCGTCGAGCATTCCACCACCTTGGCGCGTTCCTTGAGGCCGGGCACGGCGCTGCGGGAGTAGTAATCCAGGGAGCGCTCGATGAAGCGCGGTTTCTCTTCTTCCCAGGTGCCCTCGGCCAGATGATAGAATCCTTCGGGAATCAGGTTGATCACGTGGCAGCCCTCCGGGGCCAGGGAGGAGTCGGAATGCGTCGGCCAGCAGATCAGGCCAAAGTTCTCATCGGGCATGCGGCCGCGCTCGACATGTTCCCACCAGTAGCGGTTGATCTCGTCGGGGGAGATGGCTATCACGCTGTGGTGTGAATTCAGGTCCGGGGCGCCGTCCAATCCCAGGTAGATCATCGGTACGGCCTTGGAATAGGCGTAGCTGGAGATGCCGCGCCGGGCCAGCCCGGGCAGGTGCTCCGCCCCGATCATCTTGAGGTACAGGGTGCGGGCATTGATGTCCGAGACCACCAACGGTGCGGTGATGGCCGTGCCGTCGGCCAGCTGGACGCCGTACACGCGGCGCTTCTCGACCAGCAGGCGCGACACCCGGCTGTTGAGGCGCACCTGCATGCCGTAGCCCTCTCCCACGCGCTGGAAGGCTTCGGGAATCTTGATCATGCCGCCGCGCGGGTAGTAGATGCCCACGTGTTCGGTGTAAGGCACCATGGCGTAGGGCCCGGGGACCAGGGCGGGCGGCAGGCCAAAGTAGAGCGATTGGTACCCCATGGTTTGCAGCACTTTTTCGTTCTTGAAGAACTTTCCCAGCACGTCCTGGTAACTGGACAGGAATACCGGCAGGAACTTGAGGAAGCGCGGGTCCTTGCGTACCAGGCGCAGCATGTCCTGGGCGGTGCTGGCCGGTTCGATGAAGAACGTGTTGAGGGTCACCTCCATCAGCTCGGAGGCGAAGGCGACGAAATCATTCCAACGCCGCCCGTCTTCCGGCGACAGAGAGGCGATCAATTCCCCGGTCTTCTCGACGGACAGCGGGTAGGTCACCCGGCTGCCGTCGGGGAAGAGAAAGGTCATGATCGGGTCGCAGGGGATCAGGTCGACTTCCTTGTACAGGTCGGTCCCCAGCATCTCGAAAGCCATCTCGATGGGGCGGACGATCTCGACGATGGAAGCGCCTACGTCGAAATGGAAGCCGTCTTTTTCGAACGTGGAGCAGCAGCCCCCAATGCGCTCGCTCTGTTCGAGCACCAGTACCCGCCGTCCCTGGCGGGCCAGCAGCGCCCCGGCGGAGATGCCCCCCAGCCCGGCGCCAATCACAATGACGTCGTAATCACTCATCTTACGCTCCTTAGACTATGCTGGGGGTGGTTCCCGTTGGCCCCCCAGGATTCCAGTGGTCGCCTGATACAACCAGGGACACAGGATTATGTCCCCGGGGAATCGTGAGTGGAGGATGGCCTGGATGGCCCGGCGGGCATGTCATCGTAATCCAGGTGCCGTTCCCCGTATTGGAGCATCTCTTCCATCACCGCCGCGGCCGGGCCGGACTGCCCGGCGGTGACGTGCGCCACCAGCTGGCGATGAAAGGTGAACACCTGGCGAACGACCGGGCTGTCGCAGTGCTGGTGGAAGAACTGCCCGGTCAGGTGGGTGTAGACGCTTTTGAACGAGTTGATCACCAGCGGGTAGATCAGGTTGCCCGAGGCGATGGACACCAGCAGGTGGAAAGAGAAATCACGCTCGGTGTACACCGCCGGGTTGGCGCAGGAGAGGTCTTGCTCGGCGCTCAGGATGAGCGCGAATTGCTCCAGGTGTTCGGGCTGGCGGTGGAATGCGGCGCGGGCGGCCGCGTCACATTCGATGGTGCGGCGCACGTCGAACAGCGACTGGACGAAGGCCGGGTCGAGCCGCCCGCCGTTGAAGGTCAGCAACGAGGTGAGCAGGGCGCACGAGCCGCTGGTGCGAAAATCTTGCACGTAGACGCCGCGGCGGGGTTCGATGCTGACCAGGCCCTTGGCGGCCAGGTCGACCAGGGCCTCGTGCAGCACGGGCCGGCTGATGTTGAGCGACAGGGCCAGGTCACGCTCTGCGGGCAGGCGCGCTCCGATCTGCCATTCGCCGGAGAGGATCAGCCCCTCCAGACGGGTAATGCAGGCCTGCTTGAGGCCCGGTACGTGTAAGGGTTCGATCATAGGAGTTGCGTTTTCCGAACGGGTAAAGGGGGAATGGTTGTGGCTGGTAAAACCACCAGCCAGCATTACTGTAGCATAAGCCGGGAGGGAATGCAAGTAGAAAAGGGCTGTTTCCGGGCGCCGGCGCCTGGAAACAGCCCTTCGTGAGATCTACAACAAAAATGAGTGCGTGTTGGGCGGCATAGGCGCTCAACACGCACTCGAAATATTCCTGGTGGCCTGGAGATCTCTCCGGAGGTCAGCCGACTTCGACGGTGCCGTCTGCGAGCACGCGCACCGGTTGGCCGTTTTCCACGCTGTGCAGGAATTCTTCGCCTAACTGGTCGACGACGATGATGCGTTGCCCCACCCAGATATCGGCCAGGATCACGCCGGCGGCCGCCAGAGAGTCGATGTGGCCGGAGAACAGCATGGCCTTGGGAGCAATGCCGCGCCGGGCGATGGTCTGGATGACCAGCCCGCCGGTGGTGGAGCCGATGGTCTGCGGCAGGCACAGGATCTTGCCATTCAGCTGGCGGTTGTACAGGTCGGGGTTGTTCTGGTCCGAGCAGGTGGCCGTCTTGGAGCGCAAAACGACGCTTTTCTGGAAGGAGGCCAGGGTGTTGAAGCCTCCCCGGCTGACGGCGGCTTCGCCTTCCACGCTACCGGACAGGATGGGACGTCCTTTGAATTGTTTAGGCATGGCGACCTCCGCGGGGGCTGCCGGTGGCAACGAGCTGGAGGATGTCCTCTTCCAGGAAGAAGCGGGCAGTCGAATAGGTGCGCAGCTTGTTCGAACTGGTGGCGATGGGGGCGCTGGCGCACAGCGGGTTGTTCATATACATCAGTGGGCAGATGTTGCTGATGTGCACGTCCTGTTGCTTCATACGGTCGAAAGCCTCAGGGTTTGCCTGCCGGTACGCCTCGGCCACGTCGGGGGCGGCGCACAGGTAGGTGGGCACGCTGGCCCGGCGCTGTCCGGCATCCGCCAGCGCCTGGTCGATGCGCTGCTGCCAGCCGGCCAGCTGTTCCAGGGTGAGGTGTGGGCAGCCGATGAAGACTCGCGCCGGGCGGGCCTGTACGTCTTTCCACAGCACCGGGTAAGCCTGCAGCACGCGCTCCAGCTCGGCATCGGTGATGACGTAGGTCTGGAACCCGGGAGCCAGCAGGTCCTGGCCCTGTTCGACGGCCTCCGGGGTGACGTTCTCCACGTGATACAGCCCGACCGCTCCGTTGCTGGCGCTGGCAGCGCCCATGTCCTTGAGATAAGCCTCGCTGTGCGGGTTGAGCCCGGCGCCCAGGAAGGCGTCCAGGCCGGTGATGTAGGGCACGTCTTCCATGACCTTCAGCCCAATGGCACTGCCCAGGAGCTGGGCGTTGGGCAGGCCGGAGGTCTTGAGCTCGATGCGCCAGGTGGCCTTGCGGCCCTCGGGGGTCATCAGGCCGAACAGGGGAGCTTTGCCCAAAATGTCGCACATCAGGTCGATGCCGGCTGAATTGCGGTTGGTCAGCGCCCCCAGCACCGAGTTGGCGTAGACCACGGCCGAGGATTCAGACCAGGCCAGGTAGGTCCCTTTGGCCGGGCGGTTGCCCACCTCGGGCAGGTAGCAGGTACAGGTAAAGGCGTTGTCGTCTTTCAAGCCCAGCTGCTTGAGCTGTGCTTCGTACTCTTTTTGTTTGCCAAAAATGAGGTTGAACACCACCCGGTTGAGCAGCCCGGGGTCGAGTACGTCGTATTGCATGGGGCGGGGATCCACGGTGAAGGGCTGGCGGGTCTTCAGGCCGGCGTCGATCAGCTCCTGGAGCATGTCGAAATAGGGCTGGATGGTGTTGGCGCCAAAGGATGTGACCAGGTGGGGGCTGCCTTCGATAGGCACCAGGCACTCGGCGTCGAAAGCTTCGCCGTAGGCCACCACGGAGCGCATCACCTTTTGCAGGGTCTCACCTTGCTGGCCATCCAGGATGGCTTGTTCTGCGGAAGTCAGGTACATGGGAACCTCTGTAGGGTCTTACAAACTGCGGCCGACCAGGTAGCCGGATTTGACGGCTTCGAACACGCGCCCGATCTGGAAACCATCGCCCATCAGGCGGATTTCCGGGGCAGCGTTGGCGGCCACCAGGCTGTGGTACAGATCCTGGTTGGGGCGCAGGCCCAGGGCCAGCACGACCAGGTCGGCCGGCAGGGTCTCTTCGACCAGCTCGTCGCGGATCGGCCTGGCCAGGGGATTCTTGACGTTTTCGGGCAGCAGCGGCGTCCAGGTAACCCAGGGGGAGGGCACGCTGGCGGACGTGTTGTGCGTTACCACGGCGCCCTCGGGTTGGACGGCGTTCAGGCGGGTGCAGTTGAGCACCTTGACGCCCAGGCGGCGCAGCTCGTGCAGCAGGTGGCCGCGGTTGGCGGTGCAGGCCCCGACCATCAGCGCCGGCAGCATTTCCACGATGGTGACGTCTGACTTGCCCAGCTCGGTGGACAGGAAGTGAGCGGTCTCGCAGCCCACGGCGCCGCCGCCGATGATCACCACACGGCTGGCCCGGGCGGCCAGGTCTGGTTGGCGCAGCAGATCGATGGCCTGGATCACGTTGTCACCGTCGACGCCGGGCAGCCGGGGCGTAACCGGGTTCCCGCCGGCGCTGACCACCACCATCTCGAACTGGCCCTGGCGGATGGCCTCGACGTCTACGCGGGTGTTCAGCTTGAGGACCAGGCCGTGGCCGTGCTCGGCGCGCTGCAGCAGCCTTTCCAGGTATTCCAGGTAATTGGCCACTTCGTATTTGATCTTGGGGACCGAGCCGGGCACCAGCTGGCCGCCGATGCAGCTGCGCGCCTCGAACAGAGTGACGCTGTGGCCGCGCTGGGCGGCGACCACGGCCGCCATCACGCCGGCGGGCCCGGCGCCGATCACGGCCACTTTCTTGCTTTGGGCCACCGGGGGCAGGCCGTCCGGGTAGACGTCTTCGAAGCCGGTGCGCGGGTTGACGGCGCACTGCGGGTGACCGCCTTCCACGAACTCGTTGATGCAGGCCTCCTGGTCGCCGATGCACGGGCGGATCTCGTCGACGCGCCCCGCGTAGGCCTTATTGGGCCACTGCGGGTCGGCCAACAACGGGCGGGCCAGCATGATCATGTCGCAATCGCCATCGCGTAACGCTTTTTCAGCCAGGTCCGGGTAGCCCAGCTTGCCGACTGCCACGACTGGCACCGGCAGCCCGGCGTTGGAGGTGATGCCCTTCTCGGCGAAATAGTCCTTGACCAGGCGCGCTACGGGCAGGAAACACCCTGAGGGCATGCTGTTGGGGGGATGGGGCAACCACCAGTTATCGTAACAACCCAGGTCCACGTCGAACAGGTCGACGCCGGCCTTGACCAGGTTGGCCATGTAGTCCAGGGTCATGGCGATGGTGCGTTCCTTCTTGAACTTCTTGAGCATGCCGACCTCGTCCATCAACGGGCCGTAGGTAGCGTTCAGCGCCAGGGAGAGGTCGATGCGATACATGATGGGGTAATTTGCCCCGACCCGTTCGCGGATGTCTTTGACCAGCTGGATGCCAAAAGCCTGCCAGTCGGCGAAGCGCCCCAGGGCGCGGCGGTTGAAGGCCGGGTTGGTCATCTGCTCCAGCAGGTAGCCCTCGTGGCCGTGCAGGTAGACGCCATCGATGACGGCTGCCTTGGCGTCAGCGGCGGCCTGCCCGCCGGCGTGGATGATGCGCCAGCATTCGCCGTCGGTCAGGGGCCGGCAGGGCACGCCCGGCAGGTAGAAATTGGGGTTCCACGAGGCCGAGACGGGCAGCTTGTACTTCTTCAACAGGGTCTCCGGAGAGCCCACGCGACCCAGCCCGGGGGTGAGCTGGATGAAGAAACGCGCCCCATAGGCGTGAACGTTCTCAGCCAGGTCGCGCCAGCCGGCGAACACGGTGCGCGAGCGGTCGATGCGCGGGAAGTAGCTGCGGTCGCCCACTTCGGTCACGGTGGGATCGATGTTCTGGCTGATGGGGATCAGCCCGGAGGTGATCAGGCCCACCCCGCCGCGGGCGCGCTCGGTGAAATACTGGATCATCTTGTTGGCCGGGCGGCCCATCTCTTCCGCCATGGAGATGTTGCCCATGGGGCCCATGACCAGGCGGTTCTTCAGGGTGAGGCGGTTGACTTGAATGGGTGAAAAGAGCTCGGTGTAAGGGTACAGGTTGCGGGTCAGGCGAGCGTACTGCATTTGCTCTTCCTGGTTGAACCACCCCGGGTGGCGATCGAGTAGTTCTTTGACGAAGCTTTCATCGGGTATAGACATGCTTGACTCCCATAGACGTTGGCATGGGCCCTCTGTGTGATAAAGAAAAAAGGTAAATGCCGGGGAATGAAAATATCTCCTAACCCCTCGGCTTGAGGTGATCTTCGGGAACTTCTGCTCACCTGCCGAGTAGTTATGAACGCTCATTCATTGTATTGCTGATCGGGGTGCGGCCCTAGTGATTTTCTTCCAGGGGAGTATTGACGTCTGTAGGGTTAGCG
>JAAZNB010000072.1 GCA_012798515.1 Chloroflexota bacterium | reverse complement strand
TCGACCTGCGCGCGCCGGTTGAGCGCCGCCTGGAGCAGGTCGTGCAGCAGCCACAGGAAGTAGGTCTGGCGCTGCTCGTAGTGGCGGTAGGTGGGCCCGCCGGCGGCCTCGGCCGTGGTGCGGGTGGCGCTCTCCGGCTCGGCCAGGAAGTGCAGCGGCACGCCGGCGCCGCTGGCGACCATCTTCTTGAGCGCCAGCCCGTCGGTGTTGGCGTCGTCGGCTTCCAGCCGGGCGGAGATGACCTCCCAGCTCTCTGACTCGTCGGCTACCAGGATGGAGCCGGGGCTGGGCGGGTTGGCGTTGAGGTGCGCCTGGCGGGCGATGCGCTCGGCTTCGCTGGCGTAGCGCCCTTTGACCACGTACAGGAAGGCGGTCCGGAAGCGGTTCAGCCGGGCCCGGTCTTCCAGCCAGGCGGCGTAGCGCGCCAGCCAGCGCAGCAGTGGGGCCAGGTCAGACTCGCCCCATTGGGCGCCCACCGGGCGGTTGATGGCGTAGTGCAGCATGGCCGGCGGGAAGCTGCCATCCGGGCCGGGGGCGTCGGTGGCCGGGTCGTAAGCCGGCCAGGGCTGCGGGTTGGGGTTCTCCAGCGTGGGGCGGGGATAGAAACGCGTGGGCTGCTCCACGTCGTTGGGGGCGTGCTCGATGCGCTCCAGGTCCCCGGCCGGCACGGCGCGCAGGTAGGACATGCCGGCGGCGTCGGTGGACAGCAGCACGAACAGGTTGCCGGTGCGGGTGAGCTCGTCGCACAGTTCGGATATGCGCACCGGCATGCGGTTGAGGCGGTGCCCCCAGAACTCGTCCAGGAAGCGGGCCGCCGCCGGGTGCTTGCAATGGACCACGATGCCGCTGCCCACCACGTACTGGGTGGTGAGGCCGACGATGCGGCGGGCCAGCGGGTTGACCCGCCAGGCTTCCAGCGCCTGGCGCTGTAACTCTTCTCGATCGTAGTCGTAGCGGTCTCGCTCGCTGGCGTTCAGCGAGCGGGCGCCGGCGGTGAAGGTCGCCTCGGTCTCGGCCGCCAGGGCGGCCTGCACCTGGCGGCGGACGGGGCCGGCCAACATCCGGCGGGTGAGCTGCTCCAGCCAGGGCGCCATGGCTATTCCTCCACCGGGACCAGGTAAACGTCGGCGCCGTAGGCCATGGCGGCGTAACCGCCGCCGGCCAGGCGCAGCCAGGTTTCCTGGTGGGCGATGCCTTCGATGCGGACGCTCTGGCCCGCGTTCAGGCTGCCGGTGATGCGGTACTGGGTGCCCGGTCCGCTGCGGATGCGCAGCGGGCCCGCGCTCACCACCCGGTAGAGCCGGCAGTCCCTGGTGCTCTGGCCGGGCTCAGCCGGGCCGTTCTCGGCAAGGTAGGGTAAAGGATCCACGGCGCCGCCATAGCCCGCCGCCGCCCGGGCGGGGATGCGCAGCTCAAAGTGCAGGTGCGCTCCTTCCGGCCCGGCGGGGATGACGTTGCCGCTCCAGCCTACCCGGCCGATAGCCTGGCCGGCCGGCACGGCCTGGCCAGACGTGGCCAGCCGTTCGCTCAGGTGCCCGTACAGCGTGGCTACCCCGTCTCCGTGGTCCAGCACCAGGTAGAGGCCGTAGCCTTGCGGGTCACTGCCGGCCTGGCTCACGACCCCGGCCGCAGCCGCCAGCACCGGCGTGCCCGCCGGCGCGGCCAGGTCGATGCCGTTGTGCCCGGCCAGCCCAAAGCGGGTGTACCAGTCCGGGTGTTCTCCAAACCCCTGGGTCAGGGGATACAGCTGGGTAAAGGGATACAGCAAGTTCATGTTAGAAACCTCGGTCCATAGATTCGAGCGGGTCGGGGGCGCGCACGACCAGCGCCGGGCCGGTCACGGCCCAGGGCTGGAGGTCCAGCACCCCCACCAGCGCAGCGGATAACAGCAGGTCGTCGTGCAGCAGCTCCCCGC
>JAAZNB010000520.1 GCA_012798515.1 Chloroflexota bacterium | reverse complement strand
GGGGGGCATGCATAAAAAATGCAGGTTTCGACGTTGGCGTCGAAACCTGCACCGCAGAAAACGGTAGGACTCGGGATTACAACTTGAGCAGGTTGTAGAGCACGGTGTTGAGGATGCCGCCGTTGCGGTAGTAGGCAATCTCGTTCTGCGTGTCCAGGCGGGAGAGGGTCTGGAAGACGATCTCCTGGCCGTCGGGGCGCAGGGCGCGCACGACCACGTGCATCCCGGGGTGCATCTTGCCGCTCAGGCCGGAGATGGTGTAGGTCTCTGCGCCGGTCAGGCCGAAGCCCTGGGCGCTCTGCCCGGGGAGGAACTGGAGCGGCAGCACGCCCATGCCCACCAGGTTGGAGCGGTGGATGCGCTCGTAAGACTGGGCGATGATGGCACGCACGCCGAGCAGCATGGCGCCCTTGGCGGCCCAATCCCGGCTGGAGCCGGTGCCGTACTCTTTGCCGGCGATGACCACCAGGGGCACGCCGTTGGCCTTGTAACGCATGGCGGCGTCGTAGATGCTCATCACCTCGCCGTCCGGCAGGTAGCGGGTGTAATTGCCCTCTTTGCCGGGCACGAGCTGGTTCTTGAGGCGGATGTTGCCGAAGGTGCCGCGGGTCATGACCCGGTCGTTGCCGCGCCGGGAGCCGAAGGAATTAAATTCGGAGACCTGGACGCCGTGCTCGGTCAGGTAGCGGCCGGCCGGGCTGTCGAGGGGGATGGCGCCGGCCGGGGAGATATGGTCGGTGGTGACCGAGTCGCCCAGCAGGGCCAGCACGCGCGCCCCGTGGATGTCGGTGACCTGGGGCGGTTGGGTGGACAGGCTTTCGAAGAAGGGCGGCTCTTGCAGGTAAGTGGAATTGGGATCCCAGTGGTACAGTTCGCTGCTGCCGCTGTGGATGGCGTTCCAGGTCGGATTGCCGGTGAACACCGAGCCATAGCTGTCGCGGAACATCTCCGGGCGCACGTACTCGGCCACGGTGGCCATGATCTCGTGCGAGGTGGGCCAGATGTCGCGCAGGTAGACCGGGTTGCCGTCGCGGCCGGTGCCGATGGGATCGTGCTCGAAATCGATGTCCACCGTGCCGGCCAGGGCGTAAGCCACCACCAGGGGCGGCGAAGCCAGGTAATTGACCCGCGTGTCGGGGTTGATGCGCCCCTCGAAATTGCGGTTGCCGGAAAGCACCGCCGCGGCCACCAGGTCGGCGCCGTGGATGGCCGCGACCACCGATTCCGGCAGGGGGCCGGAGTTGCCGATGCAGGTGGTGCAGCCGAAGCCCACCAGGTTGAAGCCCAGTTTGTCCAGCGGCTCGATCAAATCCGCCTTCTGCAGATACTCGATCACGGCCCGCGAGCCGGGAGCCATGCTGGTCTTGACCGAGGGGCGCACTTGCAGGCCCTTCTCCACCGCGTTGCGGGCCAGCAGCCCGGCGCCGAGCATGACGAAGGGGTTGGAGGTGTTGGTGCAGGAGGTGATGGCCGCCAGCACGATAGAGCCGTGTTTGAGCTCGTCCTGTTGGCCGTCCATCCACACCGGCACGGAGCGCTCCAGCTCAGCGGGGGCCACGGCAAAGCCGCCTTCCGTCTTGGGCGCGCTGAGGGTCTTCTCGAAGGCCGTCTTGACCTGGCGCAGCGGCAGGCGGTCCTGCGGGCGGCGCGGGCCGGCAATGCTGGGCTCGACGGTACTGATGTCCAGCTCGAGCACGTCGGTGAACTCCGGTTCGGGGGTCTGGTCGGTGCGGAAGAGGTGCTGCTCTTTGAGGTAGGCCTCCACCAGCTCGACCTGCTCGGGCGAGCGCCCGGTCTGGCGCAGGTAGAGCAGGGATTGGGCGTCCACGGGAAAGTAGGTGACCGTGGCGCCGTTCTCGGGGGACATGTTGGAGATCATGGCCCGGTCGGCCAGGGACATGTGGCTCACCCCGGGGCCGAAGAATTCGACGAATTTTTCCACCACGCCGCGCTTGCGCAGCATCTGGGTGATGGTCAGGGTCAGGTCGGTGGGCGTGGCGCCCTCGGGCAGCTGGCCGGTGAGCTTGAAACCGATCACGTCGGGGATGAGCATGTCGATGGGCTGGTTGAGCATGGCCGCCACGGCTTCGATACCGCCCACGCCCCAGCCGACCACGCCCAGGCCGTTGACCATGGTGGTGTGCGAATCGGTGCCCACCACGGTGTCGGGCAGGGCGATGACCTGGCCGTCTTCCTGGCGGGTCAACACCACCTGGGAGAGATATTCCAGGTTGACCTGGTGGATGATGCCGGTGGAGGGCGGCACGACGCGGAAGTTCTTGAAGGCGTTCTGGCCCCAGTGGACGAACTCGTAGCGTTCACGGTTGCGCTCGAACTCGATCTCGGCGTTGCGGCGGAAGGCATCGGAAGTGCCGAAGTGATCCACCTGCACCGAGTGGTCGATGACCAGGTCCACGGGCACCAGGGGGTTGATGCGCCCGGGGTCGCCGCCCAGGCGGTGGAGGGCCGAGCGCATGGCCGCCAGGTCGTTGATCAGGGGGATACCGCTAAAATCTTGCAGCACCACCCGCCCGGGGTAAAAGGGCATGGCCGGGCGGGCGCTGTCCTGGGCCTTCCAGGCGGCCAGGTTGGCCACGTCTGCCTGGCTGGCGCCCTGGGCAGCGTAGTTGCGCAGGGTGTTCTCGAGCAGCACGCGCACCGAGAAGGGTAACCGGTCGATCTGGCCCAGGCCGGCTGCTTCCAGGCGGTCCAGGCGGTAAAAAGAGACCGTCCCCAGGCTGGTTTTGAGCGTGTCACGTGTATTCAGGTGATCGATGGTCGTCATATCTACTTACCTCACTTCTGAGTACGTGTCCGAAAAGGATGGCCGGAGAGGCGTCATGCCCCCTCTAAAAGCGGGTGCCCCTGATTTTCGGACCGGTTTTATGTCCTTCTCCCCGGGGGCCGGCGGGTTAGTCCATGTGGCGGATGACCGCGTCGCCAAAGGCCGTGGTGCCCAACAGGGTGGCATTCTCCATCAAGCGGTGCAGGTCGAAGGTCACCGTGCGGGCGGCGATGGTGTCCTCGAGACCGTGCACGATGAGACCGGCGGCCTCGTTCCAGCCCAGGTGGCGCAGCAGCAGCTCGCCGGAGAGGATCAGAGAGCTGGGATTGGCCTTGTCCAGGTTGGCAAAGGGCGGCGCCGTGCCGTGGGTGGCTTCGAAGACGGCCGCACCGGTGTCGTAGTTGATGTTCCCGCCGGGGGCGATGCCCACCCCGCCGACCTGGGCGGCCAGGGCGTCGGAGAGATAGTCGCCGTTGAGGTTCATGGTGGCCAGCACGTCGAACTCGGCGGCGCGGGTGATGGTGGCCTCGAAGGCGATGTCGGCGATGATGTCTTTGACCAGCAGGCGCCCGGCCTGGGCGGCGTCCTGTTCTTCCTGGTTGGCAGCCACCTCACCGTGTTCCTTGCGCGTGGCTTCCCACTGGCGGCGGGTGTAGACCCGCTCGCCGAACTCCTGCTCGGCCAGGTCGTAGCCCCAGCTGCGGAAGGCGCCCTCGGTGAATTTCATGATGTTGCCCTTGTGGACCAGGGTCACGCTGCTGCGGTGGTTGTCCAGCGACCACTGGATGGCGGCGCGCACCAGGCGCTGGCTGCCCTGGCGGGACACCGGCTTGATGCCGATCCCGGTCGTGTCCGGGAAGCGGATCTTGGCGTACTGGGCGGGGAATTCCTGGCGCAGCAGGTCGAGGAAGCGGCGGTTGTCGGGGGCCCCGCTTTCGAACTCGATCCCGGCGTACAGGTCCTCGGTGTTCTCCCGGAAGACGACCATGTTGACGTCTTCCGGCTTGCACACCGGAGAGGGCAGGCCCTTGAACCAGCGCACCGGGCGGACACAGGCAAACAGGTCCAGGGTAGTGCGCAGGGCCACGTTGAGCGAGCGGATACCGCCGCCCACCGGGGTGGCCAGGGGGCCCTTGATGCCCACGGTAAACTCCTTGAGAGCCTCCAGGGTCTCTTCGGGCAGCCAGTTGGCAAAGCGGTCGAAGGACTTCTGTCCGGCGTAGACTTCTGTCCAGGCGATGGAGCGCTTTCCGGCGTAGGCCTTGTGCACGGCGGCGTCGATCACGCGGCGGGCGGCGCGCCAGACATCGGGGCCGATGCCGTCTCCCTCGATGAAGGGGATGATGGGACAGTCCGGGACGGCCAGTTTCCCGTTTTCGAATGCGATCTTTTCTCCGGCTTCCGGGACCTGAATGTACTTGTAGGTCATGGCGTATACCTCCCTCTCCTTGAAATGGTCACATGGCTCAGGATCGATACATCGTTTTTCGAGAACTGCTCAGGGGGTGGGGGGAGCTTTCACCTGGGTCTGAGCAGTTCTATTTGGCGATATAAGCACAAATGATATATACTATCTAATATATCTCAATTCTCCCCGCCAGGGAAATACCTTTTGCCATTCCCCAGTTGCTGCTGCTCCTGGTGGGGCATTGCCGCCCCGTATTATTTGTAGAAAGGATCTGTTATGTTAACAATTTGTGCCGTGTCCGGATCGTGGACAAATAGCACTTGACATATATTACCATTTTTCTATAATGATACCATAATTTGGGACGCTGTCCCGTTAGATGGGACAGCGCTACAATAGAAGAGGGTGTGCGCTGTATGTGCGCCGAAAAGACACAAACGCTCGACCGCGTGATTGCTCTCCTGGATTGTTTTTCGGCCGAACACCCGGAGCTTGGCGTCCGGGAAGTGGCCCGGCTGGTGAACCTCTCCAGCAGTACGGCCGGCCGGTTGTTGGCGGCCATGAAAGAAAACGGTATCCTGACCCAGAACCCGGTCACCCGGGAGTATTCCATGGGGCCCAAGGTGCTTACCTGGGCAAGTACGTATACCTCCACGCTGGACGTGCGTGCCAAAGCGCAGCCGGCGCTGCGTGAGTTGTATTTAAAAACCTTGGAGACGGTCAGCCTGTACATTTTAGACGGCAACGAACGGGTGTGCATCGAGCGCCTGGAAAGTCCCCGCAACGTGCGCACCGTGGTACAGGTGGGGGGGCGGCTGCCCCTGTATGCCGGGTCGGCGGGCAAGGTGTTCCTGGCCTTTCTTTCCCCGCAGCGCCGGCAGGAGATCCTGTCGGCCACCGCCCTCACGCCGCTGACCCGTTATACCATCGTGGATACGGACTCGCTGGAGAAAGAATTAAAGAAGATTCGTAAACAAGGATATGCAGTCAGTTTTGGTGAATGGAAGCTAGAAGCTGCGGGTATTGGAGCTCCTATCTTTAACATCAATGGTGAAGTGGTAGCAGCCGTAACAATCTCCGGGCCTTCTCAGAGATTTACGAAAGCCAGCATCACAGAACACGCTCCCGAAGTGGTTCGGGTGGCTGCCCAAATATCAAGAGAGTTGGGTTACTGTACGATTTAACCTAGGGAGAAAACGCATGATTTTGTTCGACAAAATTGCTCCTAAACTGCCGCCCTGGCGCGAACGGATTGCTGGCCTGGTCAAAGAATGCGGCTCGGTGAAAATTTGCGATGTGACCATCGAGCAGCTGTACGGCGGGATTCGCGGCGTACAGATCCAGGTGAGCGATATTTCCTATGTGGATCCCCTGGAGGGCATCCGGTTGCGCGGGTATACCATCCCAGAGACCCTGGAGCTGCTGCCGAAGCTGGAAGGGACCGAGTTCCCGCTGACCGGCGGTATTTACTACCTGTTGATGGTGGACGAGATGCCCACCCTGGCAGAAGCCCTGGAAGTCGAAGAGGAATGGAAGAGGCGCAGCCAGATCCCGGAATACGTTCTCAACATGCTGCGCAGCATGCCGCCCGAGACGCATCCCATGACCTTGCTGTCGATGGGGATCACGGCTTTGCAAAACGGGGCGGTATTCCCCAAGCGTTACGACGTGGGCATGCCTAAAGTGGATTATTGGGAAGCCACGCTGGAGGACAGCCTCAACCTGACGGCCAAGCTGCCGGCGCTGGCGGCCTTCATTTACAACCAGAAGTACCACCACGGGCGTTACATCCCGCCCGATCCCAGCCTGGACTGGAGCGCCAATTTCGCTCATATGATCGGCAAGGCGGCCGACACCCATTATCACGACCTGAGCCGCCTGTTCTTCCTGCTGCACTCCGATCACGAAGGCGGCAACGTCAGCGCTCACACGGCCCACCTGGTCAATTCGGCTCTGTCGGATATTTACCTGACCTGCGCCGCGGCCATGGACGGCCTGGCCGGCCCGCTGCACGGCCTGGCCAACCAGGAGTGCCTGCGCTGGCTGCTTTCGGTGATGAAGCAGTTTGGCGGCCTGCCCACCCAGAAGCAGTTCGAGAGTTTCGCCCGCCAGACGCTCAGCGAGGGCAAGCTCATCCCCGGGTACGGGCACGCCGTGCTGCGCACCACCGACCCACGCTTCACCGCCCAGTACGAGTTCGGCAAGAAATATTTGCAGGACGACGAGCTGTTCCAGCTGGTGGACATGATCTACCAGACCCTGCCGAACGTGCTCATGGACATGGGTAAGGTGAAGAATCCCTGGCCCAACGTGGACGCCATCAACGGCACCATGCAGTACCACTTTGGGGTCACCGAGTTCGATTTCTATACCGTGTTGTTCGGCATCAGCCGTATCCTGGGGCTGACCTCCCACGCCGTGTGGGCGCGCGGCCTGCTCAAGCCCATCGAGCGGCCCAAGTCGTTGACCACCAAGATGCTGGAGCGCATGCTGTGCGACGCCGATCTCATGCCCGAGCGGGAAACGGAGCCCGGCTCCCGCGCCGCCTGAGCTTTGTTTCGATCTTTTACGTCCCCGGCCCCCACAGGCGGCCGGGGACTTTTTTGTGCCGGGGTGAAAAAAGGCCGGGCAGGTGAAGCCGCTGCCCGGCGCCTTTGAAAAGCAGTTCGCCGGGGGTAGATGTGGTCCGGGCAGGCCTTCAGGCCTGCCCGGACGAATTTATTCCTGCGAGCTCAAGGGCCTGGCTCAGGGGAGGGACGCAGCCATGCGCTCCAGCAGGTCGATGGCCGCGTCCAGGTCCTCCACCGGCTGGATGGCGAGGGTGGCCGGGGTGCGGGACCAGAAGGTCAGCACGTAATACACCCCGTCTTTCACCAGGTGCAGCGCGGCCCCGCGCCGGGGGTCCCAGCGGTGCTGCTCATCCCAGAAGCCCCTCACCAGCATGGCCGGGGTCCCCTCGACCTGGATCTCCTCGACGCTGTCCACGCCGGCCGGGATGGTGTAGCCGCTGTAACTGCGCTGCACCAGCATCTCGACCTCGTTTCCCCCGGCCTGCTGCCAGGCGAAGGACACCCAGTCGCCGGATTGGGCCTGGGCCACGTCCTGGTTCAAGACGTACCCCGCGGGCACGTACTGCGGCAGGCCAAAGGCAAAGGGCGGGTTTTGCAGCACCTCGGGCAGGGGCTGCGGGGTGAGGTAGACCAGGCTGGCCTCCTGGGCCGGGGCCGGTTGGGTCGCGCCGGCCAG
>JAAZNB010000519.1 GCA_012798515.1 Chloroflexota bacterium | reverse complement strand
TTCCACACGGACGCCCTGGTATTCGGGCAGGTTCAAGCCCTCGAACTGCTCGGAGAGCAGCTCGAGCGGCAAGCCGGCGTCGAGTAAGGCGCCCAGGAACATGTCGCCGCTGATGCCGGAAAAACAGTCACAGTACAGGATGGTCATTGGGCTATTCCTTCGTTTAGACTCCCGGAACGGAAACCCTGGAGATCCACAGTGACGTACAGGAAGCCGAGCTGCTTGAAGCGCTCGGTCACCTCCTGGTGAATCTCCAGAACGGATGGGATCTGCTCGGGGGGCACTTCGATGCGCGCCAGGTCTTTGTGGTAGCGCACTCGCACGGTGCGGAAGCCTTTTTCGTGCAAGAAATGTTCGCCTGCGGCGATTTTCTGCAAGGCTTCACGGGTAATCTGCATCCCATAGGGAACGCGCGAGGCCAGGCAGGGTGAGCTAGGCTGGTCCCAGATGGGCAGCCCCAGCGTCTTGGCGATCCAGCGGATCTCGTCTTTACTCAAAGACTGCTCGGCCAGGGGACTAAACGTGCCGGTCTCGCGCACTGCTTTGCGCCCTGGGCGGTAATCACCGCCATCGTCGGCGTTCTGGCCTTCGAGCACGGTTTTAATCTGGTGATCACGAGCGTATTTCCAGATCATGTGCAGGATGGCAGTCTTGCAATGATAACAACGGTCCACAGGGTTGTCACGGAAGTTGGGATTGAGCAGCGGATCGTAGGTGATGAATTCGTGGCGGATGTCGTTTTCGTGGGTGAACTCTCGGGCGCGTTCGATGACGTCCGAGGGTTCGATCGAGGAGTTGATCGTGACCGCCACGGCTTGCTGGTCCAGTACCAGGGCGGCGGCATAAGCCAGGAAGCTGCTGTCTACCCCGCCCGAGTAGGCGATGGCGACCGATTCAAAGCTAGAGAGTTGTTGCAGCAGCGCCTGCCATTTGCGGTTCAGCTCGGGGGAAATACCGGCGCTGGATAGTTTTTGGTTGACGGAGTCGAGAGTGATCATGCGCTTCCTCCACAAGCGGCTAAACGGTTGATCCTGGCGGCCAGGGTTCCGGCGCCAAAACCGTTATCGATATTTACCACGGCCACGCCGGTGGCGCAGCTGTTCAGCATGGCCAGCAGGGCAGCCAGTCCATTGAAGCTGGCGCCATAGCCCACGCTGGTTGGGACGGCGACAATGGGAACGGAGACCAGGCCACCCACCACACTGGGCAGAGCGCCTTCCATCCCGGCGACCACCACAATTACGCGGGCTTTCTGGATCAGCGGCAGGCGGTCGATCAGGCGGTGCAGCCCGGAGATGCCCACGTCGAAGACCCGTTCCACCTGCTGACCCATCAACTCGGCGGTCAGGGCGGCTTCCTCGGCGATGGGCAGGTCGGCCGTGCCGGCGGTGAGCACCAGTACTCCCGGCTGCCTGGTCCTGTCCGGTTGGCCGTCGTAGTACAACAGGCGGGCCGTAGGATGATACACTGCCCCGGGCAGGCGTTCCCGGACCTGGGCGTACATCTCGGCGCTGACGCGGGTGGCCAGCACCTGAGCGCTGCGCGCTTGCAGCCTTAAGAAGATCTCGGCTACCTGGTCGGGCGTCTTGCGTTCGGCGAAGATGACTTCGGGAAACCCGGTGCGCAGCTGGCGATGGTGATCCAGATTGGCGTAGCCGTTTACAGATTCATAGGGGAGAAATTTAAGCTGTTCGATGACCTGATCAGCGCTTAGGACGCCTGTTTTGAAATCCTCTAATACGTGACGTAACTGTTCTTGTTCCATGAATGTTAAGCTACCTCGAAAAGTAAGCGTATCTACCGGCAGAAACCGGAGGCTTGCGGCAGGAGCGAACCTCCCCTTCTTTGCATCGGAGGTGGCCTTTCCTTACCGCTCGCCTTTTTCAAGAGAGGTTGATTGGATTGGAATCAGGATTCGTCCGAATCCAAATTCTATTCTCCACACCTCAAATTTGAGCCTCTTGTGTCTCGGGCTGAGTAGCAATTACCGTCAATCCAGGCTAAGCGGAACCCGCACTTGGTGGGCGCCTTTGGACAGTGAAACTGCCCAGGCTGCCCACAAAAACCATTATCCCGAACTGACGTTGGTTACGATACGATGATTATATAAGCGAAAGGGAAATTCCAAAAGGGATAAAACCGGTTATATTTCCGCCTGGTTTTGTGGCTTGACGTTTCCGGTTTTGTTTGATAGATTGCATGTGTCGAATTCTCGGGCAGGTCCTTTGCCGGGGCCGCCTGTGTGAACAGAAAGCCATCATGAATACACCGCTCACCATTCTGAAAGAAACCTTTGGTTACAATTCCTTCCGCTCTTTGCAGCAAGAAGTCATCGAGAACGTACTGGCTCACAAAGATACCCTGGCGATCATGCCTACCGGCGGGGGCAAGTCTTTGTGTTACCAGATCCCTGCCCTGATCCAGGGCGGGCTGACTGTGGTGGTCTCACCCCTGATTGCCCTGATGAAGGACCAGGTGGAGCAGCTGCGCGCCTACGGCGTGCCGGCGGTTACTTTGAACAGCTCGCTATCTGCCCTGGAGTACCAGGAAAATATGGAGTACGTGCTCAAGGGGGAGGTCAAGATCCTGTACGTGGCTCCCGAAACGCTGCTCACGCCCCGCCTGCAAGGGTTGCTGTCGGGGCTCAAGCTGGACCTGTTGACCATCGACGAAGCCCATTGTATTTCCGAATGGGGGCACGACTTCCGTCCCGAGTATCGCCAGCTGGTGGAAGTGCGCCAGCGTTTTCCCCAGGCGACCTGCCTGGCGCTGACCGCCACGGCCACGGCGCGGGTGCGGCAGGACATCAAGAGCTCGCTGCGTTTTCCGGAATCCAACGAATTTGTCGCCAGTTTCAACCGCGAGAACCTGTACATCGAGGTAGCCCCCAAGGAGAACCCCATCCAACAGGTGCTCCAGTTCTTGAAACGCTATACGGGCCAATCCGGCATTATTTATTGTTTCTCACGCCGCCAGGTGGATGAACTGGCCGCTTACCTGGCCATGCAGGGCCACGCCGTGCGGCCCTACCACGCCGGGTTAGAAGACGACGAGCGCCGCCGCAACCAGGAAGCCTTCATCCGCGACGACGTGCAGATCATTGTGGCCACCATTGCCTTTGGCATGGGCATCAACAAACCCAACGTAAGGTTCGTGATCCATTACGATCTGCCCAAGAGTATCGAAGGCTACTACCAGGAGATCGGGCGCGCCGGGCGCGACGGGCTGCCGGCGCACTGCCTGCTGCTGTACAACTATTCCGACGTGGCCAAGCAGCGTTATTTCGTCGATCAGAAGCAGGGCAGCGAGCGCAGTGTGGCCATTCAGCACCTCAACGCTTTGATCCGCTACGCCGAGAACGAGGTCGACTGCCGGCGCAAGCCGCTGCTGGCCTACTTTGGTGAGGATTACACAGCCCCCAACTGCCACAACTGCGACAATTGCAACGCTGCCGCGCCACAACTGAGCGACGTGACCATCGTGGCGCAGAAATTCCTCTCGTGTGTCAAGCGCACCGGGGAGCGTTTTGGCGCCGGCTACGTGACCGACGTCTTGCTGGGTTCGAAAGCCGAAAAGGTGTTGAAGAACGGCCATGCAGAGCTCTCCACCTATGGCATCGGGCGTGAACTGAACCGCAAGCAGTGGATGCATCTGGGGAGGCAGCTGCTGCAGATGGGCTACCTGGACCGGGGGGAAGAATATGAAACTTTGAGCCTGACCAGGAAGGCCACTGAGGCGCTCAAGGCGCGCAGCCCTATTTTCGCCACATTGCAGGCCGACGATGGTCATAAAACTGGCCAGGCGGGCAAGAAGGATGAGCTGGAATATAACCACGCCTTGTTCGCCCTGCTGCGCCAGAAGCGCAAAGAGCTGGCCGACGCGGCTGGGATACCGCCTTACGTGATCTTTTCAGATAAGACGTTGGTCGAGATGGCCACCTACTATCCTCAGTCGGATGAAAGCCTGCTGCACATCTCCGGTGTGGGGCAGGTAAAAGCCCAGCAATATGGCCCCGATTTCCTGGAGGTCATCCGGCCCTATTGCGCCAAACATCACCTGGCGGAGGCTTTGCCGGACCAGGCGCCCAAAGGTAAGCGCCGACCGGGGAATCGAAGTGAGAACGGCAGCCGCACCCTGCTGGTGGCCGAGGCCTTCAACCAGGGGGAGAGCATCCAGGACCTGGCGCAGCGTTATGGGGTCACCCCAACCACCATCGTGAGCCACCTTACCCGCCATGCCCTGGCCGGTCATCCCTTGCGCCAGGGGGACGAGTTTCAGGCCTTGCTTTCTACCCCGGCCGGCGAACAGGAGCGGGCTTTGCAGGCCTTTGCCGGCCTGGGAACGGAATATCTCAAGCCGGTTCACGTCGCCCTGGGCGGCCAGATCAGCTACGACGAGTTGAAGGTCTTGCGGCTGATCTACATCAGCCGGTCCGGGTGAGCGGCCCGGGTGGTTTTCTTCCCGCGGATACTCCGCGGTATTTTCTGGTTTTCGTGTTACTTTTTACCCGCATTCCCGGTATATAGATAGACCTATGACCGACTTCACTGACCTGGATGTGGATGCACTGGTGGAACGCGCCCGGAACGACCCGGCAGCTTTTGCGCAGCTGTACCGGCGTTACCTGACCCCGGTGTATCGCTACCTCTACCGCCGGCTGGGAAACGAACCCGACGCCCAGGACATCACCTCGCAGGTATTCGTCGAGGCCCTGGACGGCCTGGTCCGCGGGCGTTATCACCAGGGGGGCTGTTTCCCGGCCTGGTTGTTCACCATTGCCCGCAACCGCCTGACCGATCTGTATCGCCGGCGGCCGGTGCTGCCCCTGGACGAGCACTACAGTTCCGACCCTGGCCTGACGGCAGCCGTGGAGAAAGGGGAAGACCGGGAGCGCCTGGAACGCCTGTTGGCCCGGCTGGATGAAGAGCGGCGTGAACTGCTGCGCCTGCGCTTCTCCGGCGGGCTGAGTTTCGCCGAAATCGCCCGGTTGGAAGGGCGCAGTGAAGCAGCGGTCAAGATGAGCGTCTACCGGGCGATCGAGTGGCTGCGGGAACATTGGGAGGGCGACAATGGATGAAATGAACTGGGCGCTCCCACCCGAATTAGACGATGCCCTCAGGCGCTATTACACGGAGCCTGTGCCGGATGCCGGCTTCGCCGCCAACCTGGAAGCCGAGTTGGCCGGCCGGTACCAACCAAAACGCTCCCCGGCTGTACGGTTCCGCGCTACGTGGCAATCCATGAGGAGCTGGTATATGCAAACCTTGCACACTCGCCCGCTGGTGGCTATCCTGGTAGTTTTACTGGCCCTGCTGGCTTTCTCCGGCGTGGCATACGCCCTGGGGAGACTGTCCGGGTTTATCCCCGGCTTTGGCTTCACAGCTGAAGAAGGTGAAGTGTTGGTACTCGCCGAGCCGGTGACCGTGACCCAGGGTGAGCTGGATTTGCGCCTGGAACAGGCCGTTAGCGATGCCAACCGGTTCTGGACCGAACTGACCCTGGATGGCGCTGAAGAGATCGGCATCCAGGACAAAGCGTTGCTGGTCCTGGCGGATGGCAGCCAGGTGGCCTACGAGCGCGGTTCGTTCACCCAGGACGCGGGTAAGACGCACATCACCCTGTCCTTCCCGGCCCTGGCAGGCAGCCCCCGGGAGGTGACCCTGCGCATCGATGGACTGGCCGGGCAGGATTTCAGTATCCCGGTGACGCTGCGCTCGGTGCAGCCGGGAGAAGTGCTCCCCGTGCTGCCGACGCAGGAGGTGCGCCTGGAAAGCGAGCACCACGGCGGAATGTGGTTCCAGATCGACCAGGTCGCCCCGGCCAGCGACCGGACCATCTTGCAGATTTCGCTGCATTACGAGCGGCCCAATATCTGGATTGGCGGCCCGTGGGCGGCGAACCTGCGCGACGCGCAAGGGCGCTATTATCCCCTGGACGATATTACCCCGGAAAGTAGTGAGGGTAACATCCACGTCTACCAGACCCTGCCCTTCGATGGCAACCAGGAACTGACCTTCTCCCTGGTGTCTATGCCCGTGGGCGATACGTTGCCGATGTTCGAGGATTTCTCGCCCCAGCCGTCCGGGTTTACCTTCGATCCTGGCCTCGACCCGCAGGTCGGGCAGGGCTGGGCGCTGGATGAAACCCTGCAGGTGAGCCAGTTTTCGCTGCACGTGGTGGGGGCGACTATGACCGGTGAACCGGGGCTGGTGTTCGAATTCGAGCCGGCCGGCGCGGCGACCGGTGTGATGCT
>JAAZNB010000518.1 GCA_012798515.1 Chloroflexota bacterium | reverse complement strand
TGGAATATTCCCAGGTCCTGGAGGCGGAAAACGGACTGGTGCGTTACGTCTACCCCCTGAACACGGAGAAATTCTCGGCTCAGCCCCTGCAAGAGGCGCGTATCGACGTCCAGATCCGTTCCACCGCTGCGATTCGCGCTGTGTATTCACCCACGCATGCCATCGACCTCGTCCACCAGGGGGAGACGCGGGCCGAGGCGCACTACCAGGAAAGCGACGTTTTGCCGGACAGTGATTTCGCCCTGTACTACTCCCTGGGCGAAAGCCAGGCTGCTCACCTGTTCAGCTATCGCGATCCGGATGATCCTCAGGACCCGGATGGCTACTTCCTGCTGCTCCTGGCGCCCCAATTATCCAGTGACCGGCAGGTGACAGGGAAGGACCTGCTGTTGGTGTTGGACCGGTCCGGAAGTATGGAAGGGGAGAAATTTAGCCAGGCCCAGTCCGCCCTGGATTACATTTTGGGGCACCTGAACCCCGACGACCGTTTTTATTTGAGTGCGTTTAGCTCCGGGGTGGACGTGTTTTCTGAAGGATTGTCTCCTGCCGGCCAGGCGGACCAGGCGCGACAGTGGGTCGATCAACGATGGGCTGAAGGCAGTACTGACATCAACCGGGCGCTGCTGGAAGCCGCTGCTGCGGCGGATCCCCAGCGGCCTACCTACCTGATCTTCCTGACAGACGGGCTGCCCACGGAAGGCGTCGTGGATAGTGGGCTCATCCTGGACCAGTTCCAACAATCGGCCCCCGACAACCTGCGTCTGTTCGCCTTTGGCGTGGGGTATGACGTGGATACCTTTTTGCTGGATTCCTTGACCCAGGATCATCACGGGCTCAGTACCTACGTCCGCCCGGGAGATGCTCTGGATGAGAGCCTGTCCAGCTTCTACGCCAGGGTCAGCACGCCCCTCATGACCGATCTCGAACTGGATTTCGGCGTCGCCGCCGTCTACGACGTGTATCCACAGATCCTGCCGGACCTGTTCGCCGGCTCGCAGATCGTCGTCACCGGGCGTTACCGCCGGGGTGGGCCTGTTGACCTGACCCTGGGCGGCAAATCCAACGGCGAAACACAAACCATCCTGTTCCGCGACCTGGCCCTGGCCACGGACAGCCGTGAAGCGGCCGATGAACGCAGCGCCATCCCGCGCCTGTGGGCGACGCGTAAAATTGGGCACCTGTTGAATAAAATTCGCCTGGATGGGCCCGATGCTGAAACGGTCCAGCAGATCGTAGCGATTAGCATCCGATTCGGGATCGTCACTCCCTATACCTCTTACCTGGTGACCGAAGCAGACCCCCTGGGGGCCGCCAACCAGGAACGCATGGCGCAGGAGGCTTACCAGGAACTGGAAGCCATGCCGGCCCAGCCGGCATACGGGCAGGAGGCAGTAGAAAAAGCTGCCGATCAGGGGGCGCTGTCCCAGGCTGACACTGCGGCCAGTGTTCCGGAAGGGGATGAACAGGGTGTGCGCATCGCCGGGGGACACACCTTCTTGCTGCAGGATGGGGTTTGGACGGATACGTTATACGACCCCGATCACATGCAGGCCATCCGCGTGCAATTTCTATCGAGGGAGTATTTCGACCTGGCAGCTTCTCGCCCGGATGTCGCGGCGGCGATGAGCCTGGGTGTAGAAGTGATCGTGGTAGTGGACGGCCAGGCGTACCACAGCCTGGAAGTGAATTGAAACAAAGCCTGAGATATCCGTGAACCGGACCTGTTCCCCGGGTGAAAAAGGGCTATACCTGGCCGGCTACAGCAAAGATCTGGTCGGCCGGGATGGCCCCCTGGCGGAGTATTTTGATCTCCGGCGTGGTGCAATCGACCACAGTCGAGGGGATGCCGCCGGAGACCGGCCCGCCGTCCAGAATCATTTCGATGCGCGTGCCCAGCTGGTTCAAGACGTCCACAGCCGTGAGGGCGTTGGCCTGGCCGGAAAGGTTGGCCGAAGTGGTGGCCAGCGGGCCGCATTCTTTGAGCAAGCGGATGGTAAATTCGTGGTCGGGTATGCGAATACCGACCGTGGGGTAAGGGGAGAGGTCCTCCGGTAGGCCGGCCCGTTTGGGGACGATCAGGGTGAGGGCCCCCGGCCAGAAATGGTCTGCCAGCCGGTGGGCACGCGGGTCCCAACCGCTGGCGACCCTGTCCACCTGGTCGACGCTGCCCAGCAACACGGCGATGGCTTTGGTGTTTTCGCGGCCTTTGGCGCTGAACAGGCGATCGATCCCGCGGGCACTGTCGATGCGGGCGGCCAGGCCGTAGACGGTGTCGGTCGGAAAAGCGACCAGCTGGTCCAACTCCAGGAGGAGACGCGCCCGGCGGATGGAATGGGGGTGTTCGACGGGTAAGATTTCGAAATGCGACGGCATGGGGGCGATACTCATCTTTCGTTTGGAATCGATCTATGACTGGATTTTGAGCAGGCGCGGGCGCTGGGAGTAATCG
>JAAZNB010000517.1 GCA_012798515.1 Chloroflexota bacterium | reverse complement strand
TTTAGGAGAAGCTCCATGATCACAGCAAACTGGAAGCGCAGTATTTACGCGCTGCTTGCTATCGTTCTCGTCCTCACCGCTTTCCTCTCTGCGCAAGCTCCGCTCACCGCGCAGGCCGCAGACGCCGCTGAGGCCGCCGCCCCGGCGCAGAGCCAGCACGCCAGGTACATCTTTTTGTTCATCGGCGATGGCATGGGCGTGGCCCAACGCAACTCTGCCGAGCTGTACCTGGCCAATACCGAGAACGTAGAGACCGGCCTCTGGTACGAGACCAAACTGCTCATGAACACCTTCCCCGCCCAGGGCATGACCACTACCTACGACGCCGGCTCGATCATCACCGACTCCGCCTCAGCCGGCACGGCCATCGCCACCGGGCACAAGACCTTATCCGGCGTGATCTCCATGTCGCCCGATAAAACCGAGAAGTACACCACGATTGCCGAGATCGCTAAACAGCAGGGTTGGAAAGTCGGCGTCGTCACCAGCGTCTCGCTCGACCACGCCACCCCCGCCGTTTTCTACGCGCACAACGCCAGCCGCAAGAACATGTACGCCATCGCCGGGGACATGGTACGCAGCGGGTTCGATTACTTTGCCGGCGGCGGCCTGGTGCAGCCCCAGGGTTCGGACGGAAAGAGCGCCGACATCTACGTGATCGCCCAAAACTCCGGGTACACCATCGTGGATAACGCCGCAGACTTCAACGCCCTGCAACCGGGCGACGGCAAAGTCCTGGCCATGAATGGCATTCTGGATAACGAAGCCGCCATGTACTACGAGATGGACCGGGCGGAAAACGATCTCTCCCTGGCTGATTACACTCGCAAAGGTATCGAGCTGCTGGATAACCCGGAAGGCTTTTTCATGATGGTCGAAGGCGGCAAAATCGACTGGGCCTGCCACGCCAACGACGCCACGGCTTCGATCAAGGACACGCTGGCCTTCGATGCGGCCATCGCCGAAGCCTACGCTTTCTACCAGGCTCATCCTGACGAAACCGCCATTATCGTCACCGGCGACCATGAAACCGGCGGCATGAGCATTGGCTTTGCCGGGACGCAGTACGCCAGCTTCTTCACCAAGCTGACCCAACAGCCAGAAAGCTACCTGGAATTCAACAAGGCCCTGGAAGCCTTCAAGGCTGAAAAAGGCGCCTCCGCTCGCCTCGAAGATGCCTTCCCCATGATCGAAGAATACTTTGGCATGGTCGCATTGAGCGAAAGTGACCTGAAAGCCGCCCAAGACGCCGTCGCCCAAGGTGCGGCCGAAGGCGCCAGCGAAACTGATAAAGCCGCTGCCGCCGAAGCGGACGCTCTGCTGAGCATGACCCTCACCAATGCGGAGATCGACGTCTTACGCGCGGCCTTCGCCGAGAGCATGAAAGACTCCTCCCAGCGCAGCTCGGACTCGGTGGCCTACAATCTATATGGCGGCTACGAGCCCCTGACGATCAAACTGACCACCATCCTCGATCAGAAAGCCGGCATTGGCTGGACCACCTACGCTCATACCGGCACCCCGGTGCAGACCTCTGCCGTGGGGGTTGGCAATGAAACGTTCAACGGTTTTTACGACAACACCGAAATCTTCACCAAAATGATGGACATCGCCGGGTTCTAGGCGGTGATTAATTCCGCAGGGCTGCTGCACGGCCCGGGCAGCCCTGCAATCCTTTTTCCTGTGGAATGGATCCGAATTATGCTGCAAAAATTCAAGCACCGGTTTTCTGTGCGCAACCGGGGGGACTTTCTCTTTGTCTCGATCGTCTTCATTTTGTGCATCCTGCTGGCCTGGATGCCTGACCTTTTTAAAAGCCCCTACGCCCAAGACGTCGAACGTGTACGCGCCGAAGTCATCGCCGTGGATGACAGCACCATCCAGCAGTTCGGCATGGTCAAGACCGGTGAGCAGGGTCTCACCGTGCGCATCCTGGAAGGCCAGCACCAGGGTGAGGTGCTGCCCGCCACCAATACCCTGTTGGGCAAGATGGACATGGACAAGCTGTTCGCCGCCGGTGACACAGCCTTCGTGGTGCTCAACACCCTGGGAGGGCAGGTAGTCGCCACTACAGCTTATGACCATTATCGCCTGGACATCGAAGCCATCTTATTCCTCTTGTTTATCGCTCTGCTGGTCGGGTTTGCCGGTTGGACGGGGGTACGCGCTATATTATCCTTTGTCTTTGCCGTGTTGATGGTGTGGAAGTTCCTGATCCCCGGGCTGCTGATGGGCTGGGATCCAATCCTACTGGCCTTCGTCATCGTTGCCCTGCTGACCGCAGTGACCATGGCCCTGGTTGCCGGGTTGTCGCGCGCCGCCCTGGTGGCCACATTGGGCTCGCTGCTGGGCGTCCTGCTCACGGTCGCCCTGGCCCAGGTGTTGTTCCCGCCCTTCCACCTGCATGGCGCCGTCCTGCCCTATTCCGAGACCATCCTGTACTCCGGGTACCCGGACCTCAACCTGGATCGTATCTTCCTGGCGGCCATTTTCATCGGCGCCTCCGGGGCAGTTATGGACCTGGCGATCGACGTATCCGCCTCGATGAACGAGGTGATGCGCAAACGGCCCGATCTATCCCGCAAAGAGGCCATCTTCTCCGGCTTCGCCGTGGGGCGCGCCATGACCAGCACCATGGTCACCACCTTATTGATGGCCTATGTCGCCGGCTACATTGCCCTGCTGATGGTCTACATTGCCCAGGGTATTCCTCCCCTACAGGCCCTGAACACCAACCTGATCTCGGCCGAAGTGCTCAAGACCCTGGTGGGCAGCTTTGGCCTGGTCACCGTGGCGCCTTTCACCGCCCTGGTCGGCGGCCTGATCTACGTTCCCTTTCGTAAAGGGCAACCCTCCGGCCAGGCCATCCCAGCGGACCTGGTCGAGCAGAGTGAGTTGGAGTAACAGCTGTGGATTGGGTTTAATCTCGACCAGCCCCTGGAAGCCCCGGCCAGACAGCGAAACCACCCAGACCGGTCTGCTGAAAAAGACGCCGGGCGCCCCCTGCGGAGCATGCTCTCCCGGGGAAAATGGCCCGCCCAGAATAGTTTATGGTACACTACTAAAATCCATCCCCAAACGACCCGAGGCGTCGGTGAAACACGCTGGGCGCCCCGGTAGACCGGCTGTAAAGAAACCCGTGAGTGCTCTTTATTTGTGGCAATGACAGGACATTTCAAATCCCGCACACCCATAAAATATCTGTTGGTCCTCCTGGCGCTTGCGGCGTGCAGCCCGGCGCAGGCTGATCTTTCCGAAGCGCCCACCCTGCCCGCACCCATGGTGAGGGTTACCCAGTTGCCTGCCACGCACACCCCGGCGCCTACCCTCTCCCCCACCCCGGTGGACACGGCCAGCCCGACCCCCGAACCCAGTCCCACACTGACCTCCACGCCCGAATTGCCCGATGAGCATTTTATCCAGGACATCGATGGGCACCGGCAGTATTTCGCCATCGGTTGTGAAACCAGCGCGGCGGTAGACTGGGCGGCTTACTTTGGCATGCCGATCGTCGAATTCGACTTTCAATACGACCTGCCCCTGTCTGACAACCCGGACATAGGCTTCGTGGGCGACGTGCGCGGCCCCTGGGGCCAGGTGCCGCCCTACGCCTATGGCGTGCACGCCGCCCCCATCGCCAAACTGTTGGTCGAATACGGCGTCCCGGCCCGGGCCGTCAAAGGGTTTACCCTGGAAGAAGTCAAGCAGGAATTGGCCCAGGACGAGCCCCTGATCGCCTGGGTGATCGGTAACATGGTCGGTGGGATTCCCTACGAATACACCGATAAAGCAGGCAACTCGACTATCGTCGCCGCTTATGAACACGTGGTCATCCTCACCGGTTACGACGCCGACTCGATTCGCTACATGAACAACGGCCGCTTCTACGAAGTGCCCACCGAGGTCTTTATGAATTCCTGGGGCGTGCTGGGAAACATGGTCGTCATCTACGACGGGCCGGCCGAGGATGGCGATACCACCCCCGCAGATGCCCAGGCGTCACAAAACTGACCACAACATCCGCACATTAGAAAAGTCCGCGAGGGCCCTTTCCGGCGCCCTCGCGGTTTGTTTTCATCCAACACACAGAGATCAGAAGATCAATCCACCTGCTCGGAAGCTTCCAGCGCCCGGTGCGCCAGGGCCAGCTGCTCCTGCACCGCCTGCGGCGCCGTCCCCCCCCAGGCGGCCCGGCGAGCCAACGAAGCATCCACGTCGAATACCTGGTACAGGTCCGCATCAAAGGCCGGGTGGATGGCCTGCCAGTCCGCCAGGGGCAGCTCAGCCAGGGGCTGATCCCGCTCCATGGTCAGCGCTACGGCCGCCCCAACGGCGCCGTGCGCCTCACGGAAAGGCACGCCCTTCATCACCAGGTAGTCGGCCAGGTCGGTTGCCAGCCCTTCGGACTGGATGGCGGCCCGCATACGCTCGCCGTGCACATGGAGCGTGGCCACCAGGCCCGCCATCACTTTCAGGCAGATGGAGATTGTATCGGCGGCCTCGAACACCGCCGGTTTGTCTTCCTGTAGGTCTTTATCGTAGGCAGAAGGCAGTCCCTTGAGCGTGGCCAGCAGCCCGGCCAGCCGGCCGGTGAGCACCCCGCTCTTGCCACGCACCAGTTCCAATGGATCGGGGTTCTTCTTTTGCGGCATCAGGCTGGAGCCGGTCGAGTATTCATCCGCCAGCGTCATCCAGCCAAACTCGCGCGTCGAATACAGGATCAATGCCTCAGCCAGGCGGCTGAGGTGCACCCCCAACAGCGCGGCAGTAAAAAGGAACTCGGCGGCAAAATCGCGATCCGAGACGGCATCCAGGCTGTTGGGTGCCGGTGCACGGAAGCCCAGCTGCTGCGCCAGGTCGAACCGGTCGACCGGGTAGCTGGTGCCGGCCAGGGCGCCGCAGCCCAACGGCATGACCATCGCCCGCTGGCTGAGCTGGGCAATGCGCTCCCCATCGCGCCCCAGCGGCCAGAAATGTGATAGCCACCAGTGGCTGAGCAGCACCGGCTGCGCCTGCTGGAAATGGGTCATCCCCGGCAGCACGATCCCCGCGTCCCGTTCAGCCCGTTCGACCAGGGCCGCCTGCAAGGCGTGCACGTCACCGGTCAGGCTTTGGGCCATTTCTGCCAGCCACAAACGAAAGTCGGTAGCCACCTGATCGTTGCGGCTGCGCCCGGTATGCAGCTTGCCGGCCAATGGGCCGATTACTTCACCCAGGCGGCGTTCCACGGCAGTGTGGATGTCCTCGTCCCCGGGCAAGAACTGGAACTCGTTGCCTTCGAACTCGCCCAGGATCTGGCCCAACCCGGTCTGGATGGCCTGGCCTTCATCCGGCGTGAGCACCCCGGCCTTAGCCAGCGCGCCCGCCCAGGCAATGCTGCCGGTCACGTCCACCTTCGCCAGGCGCTGGTCGAAAGAGATCGAATTATTGAGCTGCTCCACCAGCGGATCGAGCGGAGCACGGAATCGCTTCTGCCACAGTTTCATGCCACTCCTAGTCACGCACGATCTGATCGAAGGGGATGGGTTCCAGGCCTTCGCCTTTGCCGTTGAGCATGGCCTGCACCTTGAGCGGTAGGCCGAACAGGCGGATGAAACCGGCCGCATCGGTGTGATCGTACACCATGGAATGCCCAAAGGTGGCGAACTCTTCGCGATACAGGCTGTGCGGGCTCTCGCGCCCGGCCACAATCAGGTTGCCCTTGTACAGTTTGAGGCTGATCTTACCGGTGACGACCTTCTGGGTCACGTCGAAGAAAGCGTCCATGGCCTCGCGCAGCGGGGTGAACCACAAGCCATTGTAGACCAGCTCGGCGTAGCGTTGGGCGACCACGTCTTTGTAGTGCATCGTCTCGCGATCCAGGGTGATCGATTCCAACTCTTTGTGGGCCACACTCAAGATCGTCCCACCGGGGGTCTCGTATACGCCGCGTGACTTCATCCCGACCAGGCGGTTTTCCACCAGGTCGATCCGGCCGATGCCGTGTTTCCCGCCCAGCTTATTAAGGGTCTCCACCAGGGGTAAGGGCGCCATGGGCTGGCCGTTCAAAGAAACCGGGTTGCCGCTTTCGAAACCGATCTCGATGATCTCGGCCTGGTCTGGGGCGCTTTCGGGCGAGTTGCTCAGCATAAAGATCGATTCGTCCGGAGCGTAGTTGGCGTTTTCCAACGGGCCGCCCTCGTGCGAGATGTGCCACAAGTTGCGGTCGCGGCTGAACAACGAAGGATTCTTGTCAGGGAAGGGCAGGTTGTGGGCCTTCAGGTAATCCAGGGCGTCTTCGCGGGATTGGATGTTCCATTCACGCCAGGGAGCGATAATCTTCAGGGTGGGATTCAAGGCTGTAAAACCCAGCTCGAAACGCACCTGGTCGTTGCCTTTGCCGGTGCAGCC